>JADFRB010000041.1 GCA_022561525.1 Nitrospinota bacterium | reverse complement strand
TTTAGACTATGCCCCCGCTCATGCGGAGCGAATTTATGTGGGACGTTGTGGTCGTGGGGCGTATCGGCCTCAAGAGGAAATTCATCGTCTGTTGATTCAGAAAGTCCAAGAAGGGAAACAGGTGGTTCGCTTGAAAGGTGGAGACCCATTTATATTCGGACGAGGGGGGGAAGAAGCCGAGATGATGGCTGAGCAATCGGTGCCCTTTGAAGTGGTTCCTGGGGTTACCTCAGCGGTGGCCGTGCCAGCCTATGCAGGGATTCCGGTGACGCATCGCACCATGGCTTCGACGGTAACCTTTGTGACAGGTCATGAAGATCCCAGCAAGGGAGGAAGTGTTCTCGAGTGGCCACGGTTAGCCACTGTCGATGGGACTCTCGTGTTTCTCATGGGGGCGAAGAATTTACCCACGATCGTTCGCCGGTTGACCGAAGAAGGAAAATCCTCGGACACCCCGGTGGCGCTTATTCAATGGGGAACCTATCCCAAGCAACGGACAGTGGTCGGGACATTGGCAGATATTGTGGAACGGGCTGAGGCCGTGAATATTCAACCGCCGACTATTATTGTCATTGGGGCCGTGGTTCCGTTGCGAAAAAACCTGAATTGGTTTGAATCCCGCCCCTTGTTTGGAACTCGGATTTTGGTCACTCGCGCTCGCAGTCAAGCATCTGAGCTTTCTCAGCTCTTGCTGGCATATGGAGGGGAACCGGTGGAATGTCCCACAATTGAATTTGTTCCCCCAGCAAGTTGGGAAGATGTCGATGAGGCCATTGCAGGCCTGGACACCTATCAGTGGCTGGTCTTGACGAGTGTGAATGGAGTCCAACATTTCATGCGTCGTTTGTGGTACAAGGGTCGAGATGCCCGAAGTCTTCAGGGAGTGCGAGTGTGTTGTATTGGGCCTCGGACTGCCCAAGAATTGGAAAAATTTGGTGTGAAATCCGACTTGATCCCTTCGCAATATCAAGCCGAAGGGGTTCTGGATGAAATGAAAAAGGCTGGGGTGGCTGGCCAACGTGTGCTCATTGCTCGTGCGGCACAGGCTCGTGAAATTCTGCCACAAGAGTTGCGCCGCGTGGGAGCGGAGGTTCAGGTTGTCCCGGTGTATCAAACCGTGGTTCCTCATTCTGCAATCGATGACATCAAAGCACGGTTTCTTTCTCAAGGAATCGAGATGGTCACGTTTGCGAGTTCATCCACGGTCAGAAATTTCGTGGAGTTGTTTGGCGGAGCTGGGGAAGTGAAAAAAATTCTCCAACATACCATGGTTGGGTGTATTGGGCCGATTACCGCCGAAACCGTTCGAGAGCAGGGATTGCAAGTTGATGTGGTTGCCGGGGAAAATACCATTCCTGCGTTGGTCGAGGCGCTGGTTGCGTTTCGGCAACAGTCGGTTCAGGCAACGGTTTAAATAAAGGCTTTCCGCCTGGGGATTGGGCAGTCAAATAATGGGCAAAGGATATCAGCATGTATGTGTTAAACGAAGGAGAGATCTATGGTTCCCGTGAAATCTTTTATGGTGCCGGCTGAGAAGTTCATCACCGTTGATCGAGATGTGAATGTTCGCAAGGCTGCGGAAATCATGCGTGATAATGGGATTGGGAGTATCTTTATCACCCGTGACGGGAAGATTATTGGGATTCTCACGGATACCGATTTATTGAGACGTTTGGTTGCCGCCGGGTTGGATCCTACGCAGACCACTGTCGAGCAGATTATGTCGGCTCCCATTAAGATCATTGATGAAAATAAAACGCTCCTCGATGCCAATGACGTGATGGCGAAAGAGCACGTTCGGCATTTAGGGGTTTCCGGCCAGGAGGGAAAATTAGTGGGCATGATTTCTGTGCGAGACCTTGTGGTGTTTCTGACGAACCTTCCCCGGAAATAACCTCCAGATAATATCGGGACTCCTGTCCACACAAGGTGGTTCTATTCAAAAACCGCACAGCAATCGGATCCCGGTCGTACTGAGGACAACACCATTATGGCCTTTCCTCGACAGCGTATGCGCAGGCTACGACAGCATGAATCCATGCGTCGTCTGGTTAGAGAAACCAGTCTGTCTCCAGATGATTTTATTTATCCGTTGTTTGTCACTGTCGGCCAAAATCAACAGATTCCGATCAGTTCCATGCCGGGCCAATTCCGGTGGTCTATTGATTTGCTAGTCAAAGAGGCGTTTGAGGCTCATCAATTAGGTATCCTTGCGATCATGCTCTTCGGCATTCCTGATCGAAAAGATGCTCGGGGAACTTCGGCGTATGATCCTGATGGCATTGTTCAGCAGGCGGTTCGAACCCTCAAAAGTCAGGTACCGGATCTCCTTGTCATCACGGATGTGTGCATCGACGAATATACGGATCATGGGCATTGTGGCATTGTGAAAGATGGCCGGATTCTCAATGATGAAACGCTTGAATGTTTGCGGTCAATGGCGCGAACGCATGCGGAGGCGGGTGTCGACATGGTTGCCCCGTCTGACATGATGGATGGCCGCGTCGGAGCTATCCGCGATGAATTGGATCAAGCGGGGTTTCCCGACCTTCCCATCATGGCCTATGCTGCGAAGTATGCGTCGAGTTTATATGCTCCGTTTCGTGAAGCGGCGGACTCCAGCCCGGCGTTTGGAGATCGGCGAACGTATCAAATGGATCCGGCCAACGTCCGTGAAGCCATTCGCGAAGTTGAACTTGATGTGGAGGAGGGGGCCGACATTGTGATGGTCAAGCCGGCGCTTCCCTACCTTGATGTGATTGCACAATCACGATCACACGTCTCCGTTCCTATCGCGGCTTATCAAGTTAGCGGGGAGTACAGCATGATCAAGGCGGCCTCTCAGAAAGGGTGGATCGATGAATCCAGTGTGATGCTTGAAACTCTGTTGTCCATTAAGCGAGCCGGGGCGGACCTTATTCTCACCTACTTTGCCAAGGATGCGGCGCAGGCCCTCAATAGCTATCGCACATGAAGGTTTCACGAGGGCTTCCGAACCCTCCCCTCCCTCCTCATCCCGTGTTGACCATTGGCAATTTTGATGGTCAACATCTTGGTCATCGCTACCTGCTGTCTACCGTGGTCAATTGGGCTCGCGAGTGTGGCGGAACACCAATGGTGTTGACCTTTGATCCTCATCCTGTCCAGGTCCTGAATCCCAATATCGATTTTCAATTCCTGACGACCCCGGAAGACAAGCTGAAGTGGTTTGAATCCGTCGGGGTGGAACATTTGGTTATTCTCGAGTTTACGAAATCTTTTTCCGCCCTGAGTCCCGAAGAGTTTGTGGGGTCGATTTTACGCGATGGGTTGGGGGTCCGTGATCTCTTTGTTGGGGAACATTTTGTCTTTGGACAGGGGCGGGCTGGCAATACTTCAACCTTGACCCAATTAGGAAAACGTGCAAATTTTCAAGTCCATCTCCTGAAGCCGCTCGGATCCGGAGACAAAGTTGCCAGCTCAACGCATATTCGAAAATTGATTCAGCAATGTAAAATGGAAGAAGTTCGGGATTTTTTGGGGAGGTCCTATTCATTGCAGGGAATGGTGGTTGAAGGTGATCAGCGTGGGCAAGCCCTGGGATGCCGAACAGCCAATCTTCGTTTGCCGGCAGGGCGAGTGATTCCGCCTGATGGTGTCTATGTGACCAACCTGCATTGGAAAGGGAGGTCATTCAATTCGATCAGTTATATTGGGACGCGCCCGACTTTTGGGCAGGGCGAACGATTACTGGAAGTCCATATACTGGACGAAGACTGTGCATTGTATGGAGAAGATGTGCAAGTCGATTTTCTCAAGTATGTACGCGGTGATGAGGTTTTTCAGTCATCCGATGAATTAGCCGCTCAAATTGCTTTGGACATCGATGTAGCGCAAGACGTGTTTAAGAAAGAGAAAGCCCGGAGTTGACCTTGCAAATTTCTTCCCGCCTGTGAGCTGTGCTTATGTCACCCATCCTGCGTTTCGAACAACAGGTCTTGGCGAGGGTTCGTCAACAGGAATTACTCAACGAGCACGACCGGGTCTTGGTTGCGGTATCTGGCGGACCCGACTCGGTGGCCTTGTTGCACCTCCTGTGTGCGTGGCAGTCACAGTTGAATTTGGTTCTTCATGTGATCCATATGAATCATGGGTTACGAGGTGAAGAAAGCGAAGCCGATGCGGATTTTGTTCAAACCTTGTGTCAGCAGCTTGATGTGCCGTGCACTGTGCAACGACTCAATCTCCAACTGGAGATCCAAACACGAAAAGGCCAATCGACCCAGTCCGTGGCTCGTGATCTTCGGTATGCGGCTTTCACCCAGGTGGCTCATGAACACGACCTCACAAAAGTAGCCCTAGGGCATACGAGCGATGATCAAGCTGAAACCGTGCTGATGTGGATGCTCAGGGGAGCTGGGTCGGTTGGATTATCAGGCATGCCTGCTTTTCGAGCTCCCCACTTCATTCGACCGTTGTTAGGAGTATTGCGTGTTGAGATTGTAGCCTACCTCAAAAAGAACCAATGGTCTTTTCGAATCGATTCGAGTAATGCGAGTCCTCAATACAGGCGTAATCGTATCCGTCAGGAGTTGATGCCTGTTCTGAAACAATTCAATCCCAAGATTGTTCAGGCGTTATCACGCCAGGCCAACATTCTTCGTGAGGAATCCGAATATCTTGACCAGGTAGCGTCACAAGCTCTGGCATCGGTCTTACTCAAGGCTGATGTCGATAGGGTGGTGTTGAATCAGGTCACGTTGTCCGGACTCCCGCGGTCAATTCAGCGAAGAGTGGTGTTGTTGCTCTACCGGCAGGTGACCCGGACAAATGTTCACCCACCGTTTGATTGTGTGGAAGCAATTGTGGATCTAGTGAATCGAAGTACTTCGGGTCTCGTGCTTCAATCCCACGGCATCCGAGTTCGTCGCGATTATAAAGAGGTTTATTTGTGCGCGGTGGAAGGCGAGACACTGTTTCATTTACCACCATCTCATCCGATCCTTCCGTTACCCGTACCTGGGGTGTTATCCTGGCCGTTAACGGGACAAACTCTTGAGGCTTGTCTAGTAGACCGTCTACCCGATAACTGGAAAAATGACCCATCCTGCGTGTTTCTCGATGCGGATCATTTTACCCATGATCTTGTGATTCGTCAGTGGAAATCAGGCGACTCCTTTTATCCCTTTGGGATGAATGGTCAAAGGAAGAAAATTCAGGATTTTTTCTCTGACATTAAACTGAGTCGAACGAAGCGTTCTGAGGTGCCCTTAGTCGTGGCTCCAGAGGGCATTGTGTGGGTTGCTGGGTTTCGACCGGATCATCGATTCCGCGTGATGAAGGACACCAGAAGATTTATTGCGCTGAAGTTAGGTTCTGAATTCCCTGCCCCCTCTCTATAGTAGGTACTATTTTGGCACATCTTCTCTCACTACCACCACACAGTTCTCCGCCTGAAAAATTTTGAAATAGCCAAGAATCGACTGGAAATTCAATGGGTTGGGTCATGGAAAACTGGATAATGAACGAGCTTCTGAAAAAGCTAGAGGGGAATTGGTTGTCATAGATTCAGTACCCATGGTAGTATTTGTGAGATTGCCTCATTGTTTTTAATGATTATTCCGATCCACATCTACAGAGAAATTATAGTCTAGGAGGAAGAGAACTCGAATGAATTCTCGAGTAAAGAATTTACTGTTTTGGGTGGTTGTTGGCCTGTTTATGATTCTCTTGTTCAATTTGTTTACAGTCCCATCGCAACCTCTTGAAGAACCAGTTATTTTTAGCGAATTCATGCTGCACCTGGAACGTGGTGAAATCGCCAAGGTGACCATGAAAGATAATCAAATTAGTGCTGTGTTGAAAGATGGGACGCGGATTAACACCTTTACGGTTGAATATCCCGATCTGGTGAAAGCCCTCAGGGAAAAAGGTGTGCAAATAGAAGCCAAACCGCCGGTTGATAGCCCCTGGTATATCACGTTCCTGGTTACGTGGGGACCATTTATTCTATTCCTGGGGCTATGGTTCTTTTTGATGCGACAAATGCAAATGGGTGGTAATCGCGCAATGTCGTTTGGGAAAAGTCGTGCCAGAATGCTGACGGAAGATAAAAAGAAAGTCACGTTTGCCGATGTGGCTGGTATAGACGAGGCGAAAGATGAGGTCGTTGAAATTATTGATTTTTTAAAGGATCCGCAAAAGTTTCAGAAACTTGGGGGACGCATTCCTAAAGGTGTTCTTATCATCGGCCCCCCAGGGACTGGGAAAACACTCTTGGCCAAGGCTATTGCAGGTGAGGCCTCGGTCCCATTTTTTTTCATCAGCGGATCTGACTTCGTTGAAATGTTTGTGGGTGTTGGTGCCTCTCGGGTTCGTGACTTGTTTGAACAAGGGAGAAAACACGCTCCCTGTATCATTTTCATCGATGAAATCGATGCGGTTGGCCGTTTGCGTGGGGCTGGACTTGGCGGTGGGCACGATGAGCGTGAACAAACCCTGAACCAACTGCTCGTGGAAATGGATGGTTTTGATACGACGGAAGGTGTGATTCTGGTCGCAGCGACGAACCGTCCTGATGTCTTGGATCCAGCGTTACTCCGGCCAGGGCGGTTTGATCGGCAGGTCATGGTGAATCATCCCGATATCAAGGGTCGCGTTGAAATCCTGAAAGTTCACACCAAGAAGGTGCCTATCGCGACAGATGTCAATCTTGAGCAAATTGGTAGAGGAACGCCTGGCTTTTCCGGGGCGGATTTGGAAAACCTCGTCAATGAGGCTGCCTTGTGGGCGGCTCGACTGGATAAGAAGGTTGTGGAATTGGTCGATTTCGAAAATGCTAAAGATAAAGTCATGATGGGGGTGGAACGCAAGAGTTTAGTGCTCAGCGAAGAAGAAAAGCGAACGACGGCGTATCATGAGGCCGGTCATGCCCTCATGGCGAAATTGTTGCCGGGCACTGACCCTGTTCATAAGGTGACGATCATCCCGCGTGGTCGGTCGATGGGAATGACCATGCAGTTGCCGACGGATGATCGGCACAGTTATTCGCAAGAATTTTTATTTAACACCCTGTCGATTTTGTTAGGCGGGCGAGTGGCTGAGGAACTGGTGTTTAAGGATGTGACCACAGGAGCAGGAAACGATATTGAACGGGCCACCGATTTGGCCAGAAAAATGGTGTGTGAATGGGGTATGAGTGCCAAGCTCGGACCCGTCACCTTTGGGAAAAAAGAAGCGGAAGTCTTCCTTGGTCGGGAAATCAGTCAACGCCATGAAATCAGTGATCAAATGGCTTTAGAGATTGACTATGAAATTAAACGGCTTATTGTGGAATCCTATGATCGCACGAAGCGGGTGTTGACGGAACATATCCATACCTTGAGGGCTCTGGCGGAAGCGCTGTTGGAAAAGGAAGTATTGGACTCGTTAGAGATTGACCAGATCATCAATTCGGGGACAATTGTGCAGGAGGCTGCACAAATTTCCTGATTGGGTTTCTGGCAATCGCGATCATCCCCTGATTCCCCATTAGGTTCAAGGAAGGCCTGGTGGTGGAAAAGATCCAGGCATTCACGTCTCAAATCATTATCTTACTACTCTCTCCATCGCTCAAGGATGTTTTCCTGACGTCCGAATAAATCGTTAACCTCCCTTTCTGAGGAGTCCATTTTCATGTCGGGTTCAGTCACGGAAGACACTGAACGATGGATTCGTGCCAGAACCAAACGGATCCCTTTTGGTGTTCGTCCGTTAGTGATGGGCGTGTTGAATGTCACCCCGGATTCATTTTCTGATGGAGGCCGTTTCCTGGACCCTCAGTATGCCCTTGATCAGGCCCAACACATGATTGCTGCTGGTGCGGATATAATTGATGTGGGGGCTGAATCTTCCAGACCGGGTTCAATCGGTATTAATGCGGAGGAAGAACTTCGGCGTCTTCGCCCGGTCTTGCAGGTTCTTGGAAAACAGTGTCAGGTCACACTGTCGGTGGATACCAAAAAGGCGGAAGTGGCGAGGAGAGCGCTTGATTGGGGCGTCCATATTATTAACGATATCAGTGCTTTGGAGTTTGATTTGGATATGGGACATGCGGTGGCTGAAGCTCAGGCCGGGGTCGTGCTGATGCACATGCAAGGCGACCCAGAGACCATGCAGGATTGTTGTCACTACGACAATGTGGTTGAGGACGTGAAAAGGTTTTTACGGGATCGAATTAAGGTGGCTGAATCGTATGGTATCGGGCGTGAGCAAATCCTGATTGATCCAGGAATCGGTTTTGGCAAGACGACCGAGCAAAATCTCAGTCTCATGAACGGGCTGGCTTCCTTTGAAAGTTTGGGACAACCGGTATTAGTTGGGGTGTCGAGTAAGTCGTTTATTGGAACGGTCTTGAATAAGCCTGTTGGTGAACGGATGATGGGAACAGCGGCAGCGGTGGCCACAGCGGTGTTGCACGGTGCCCATGTCGTTCGCGTTCATGATGTTGAGCAGATGCGTGATGTGGTGACGATGGCCACGGCGATTAAACGAGCTCATTGGAACTAGGAGGGTTCATGCGGAAGTTATTCGGGACAGATGGTGTTCGCGGTGTTGCCAATTTAGAGCCGATGACCAGTGAAACCGCCATGAAGTTAGGTCGGGCGGTGGCACATCTGTTTAAGCGCCGTGAGGGTCGTCATCAAATTGTCATTGGCAAGGACACCCGGTTGTCCGGGTACATGTTGGAATCGGCGTTGACCTCCGGGATTTGCTCGATGGGTGTTGATGTGTTGCTGGTGGGGCCGATGCCAACTCCAGGGGTGGCCTTTCTCACGCGTTGCCTTCGTGCGGATGCCGGAGTGATGATCTCGGCTTCGCATAATCCCTATCAAGACAACGGGATTAAATTTTTCTCCCATGATGGGTTTAAGCTTCCCGATGATATGGAACTGCGGATGGAGGAACTCATTCTTTCCAACGAAATCGAGCATCTTCGGCCGACAGCTAGTGAGATCGGCAAAGCCCATCGTATTGATGATGCGGAAGGTCGGTACATTGAATTCGTGAAACGGTCTCTGCCTCGTGATATGGATTTCCAGGGGCTCAAGGTCGTTCTCGATTGTGCTCATGGCGCAGGCTATTCCGTGTTTCCCAAGGTTATTCGGGAGTTGGGCGCAGAAGTGCATGTGATTGGCGATGATCCTGATGGCACGAACATCAATGCAGGATTCGGAGCCATGTGTCCTGAACGCCTCCAAGAT
>JADFRB010000040.1 GCA_022561525.1 Nitrospinota bacterium | reverse complement strand
AACGGACCTCAATCGAAATACCCTCACCATAGCTGTGCTATGCCTCGGGTGTTTCTCAATCGTTCCGTCCAAATCCGGCCCAAATCTTGGCGCGATATGGTCCAAGGTATTTTCCCTCAGGTCCTGAGCACTATCGTCTATGGGATCTTGTGGATCCTGTTTCGGAGCCTGAGTCGCCTCTTCCTTCGATATCGAACTGATGGCGCGGAACATATTCCCCGAAGGGGTGGGGTCCTCTTCGCTGCGAACCATGCGAGTTATGCGGATATCCCGTTACTCGGATGTGGGGTCCCACGACGTGTTTTCTATGTAGGTCGCGCCAATTTGTTCCCGAATTCGGTCGTGAGCTGGATTATTCGGTCGTTGGGGTGGATCCCGATAAGACCGGAACGTTGGGACCGGAAGGCATTTCAGTACGTCGTTGATATGCTCAATGCGGGGAAAGCCGTGGTAATTTTTCCTGAAGGCGCAAGATCGCCGGATGGAAATTTGCAGCCGGGAAAGCCCGGGATTGGAATGATCGTTGCCGAAGCTCAATGCCCGGTCATTCCCGTATACCTTGACGGCACGTTTCGGGTATTGCCGATGGGCGCCTTTTGGTTACGGCCTTATCCAGTGGCGGTGAGGTTTGGGAAACCCGTAGACTTTCGTCACGACCTGGAGCGATATCAAGGCAAGGAACTGTACAAACATATTAGTCAGACTGTCATGGACCGGATTGCTGATTTGAAGCGCGTGGGCCAATCAGAGGAACCGGCATTATAAACCAGGGTGATCTAGCCACCACGTCAATCTAAAGCTGGAGACCCCTATCACCTCCGTAGCCCTACTACGAGTGAAAGACTGAAGGAATTGAATGAGTACCATGTCCGACCCCATTGAAGAAATCGACGAGAGTACGTTAGCCGCAATGTATGAAGAAACCTTCCGGAATTTTGAGGAAGGCACCATTACCGAAGGTCGAGTGGTGGCCATTCAAAAAGACCGGGTCATTGTGGATATTGGTTATAAGTCGGAAGGCATGATTCCCATGAATCAATTCCTTCCTGAAGAACTCCCTACCCTAGCGGAAGGGGATTTGTTCCAGGTGTATATCGAGCAACGCGAGGATTCCGAAGGCAATCTCGTTTTGTCCAAAGAAAAAGCGGACAAAATGAAAATATGGGAAGAGCTGGAGGTGTCCCACAACGAAGAGAAAGAAGTGCAAGGAAAAGTCATTTCCCGTATTAAGGGTGGCATGATGGTCGATATAGGGGTAAAAGCTTTCCTGCCCGGGTCTCAAATTGACTTAACACCGGTGAGAGATTTAGATGGTCTCGTCGGCAAAACCTTCCCGTTTAAAATCATTAAAATTAATCACCGGCGAGGAAATGTGGTCATCTCTCGCCGCGCATTGTTGGAAGAAACCCGAGATAAAAAGCGTCAAACGACGTTAGCCACGTTAGCCGAAGGACAGTTGATCAAAGGCACCGTGAAAAACATCACGGACTACGGGGCATTCCTGGATCTTGGCGGCATCGACGGGCTCTTGCACATCACGGACATCTCGTGGGGTCGCGTTGGTCATCCGTCAGACATGTTCTCTGTCGGGGATCACCTGGAAGTGTTAGTCCTGAAATACGACAAAGAGACAGGAAGAATTTCTCTTGGCTTAAAACAAAAGACCGCGGATCCGTGGATGGAAATTGCTACAAAGTATCCAGAAGGTACCCGCGTGGCCGGCAAAGTCGTCAGCCTGACAGATTATGGAGCCTTCGTGGAATTAGAGCCTGGCGTTGAAGGACTGGTCCATGTGTCGGAAATGTCATGGACTCATGAAGTCCGTCATCCTTCCCGCGTGGTAACCGTTGGCGATGCGATCGATGCGCAAGTTCTCCATGTTGACCAACAAGGGCGTAAGATCTCCCTCGGGATGAAACAAACCGCCCCCAACCCATGGGATATCATTCAGACTCGGTACCCCGTAGGAACCCGAATCGAAGGCAAGGTCAAAAGCGTCACGGACTTTGGAGCCTTTGTGGGCTTAGACGAAGGCATCGATGGGTTGATCCACATTTCGGATATGTCCTGGACCAAACATATCAAACATCCGTCGGAGTTGTTTAAAAAGGCCCAGCGCGTGGAAGCCGTAATTTTGCGGATCGATAAAGAAAAAGAACGTTTGTCCCTGGGTTACAAACAACTGACTTCTGACCCTTGGGAAACGGAAATCCCGTCTCGCTATCAAGTCGGTGGCACAACATCCGGGACCATTACAAAGATCGCCGATTTTGGCGTGTTCGTCGAATTAGAAGGGGATGTGGAAGGGCTCATCCATATTAGTGAAACCGGCAAAGATCGACAGGGGAAATTGGAGGAGCTGTTTAAAATTGGCGAGCCCATTACCGCCAAAGTCGTCAAAGTCGATTGCGAAGAACGAAAGATCGCCTTGAGTGTGCGGGAATTCTCACAGGGCACGGATTCGACAGACCTTGAAGCCTTCAATAGTTCACAAGGTGAAATCGACCAAAGCCTCGGGCGGGCTACCCAAGACAATGACACTGCTCCTGAGCAAGAGAGCGAGTAAGGATTGGGGCATCATGTCTGACGAGACCACATCACGCTCAAAACCCTTTCGCTGGCGGCGCATATTTTGGATGCTCCTCGGTGCCTTGATGTTGACCATCATTGGCAAGGCCCTGGTCCCTGACCTGGCCCACATGGGAAAAGAACGTATTGCCCTCATCAGAATTGAAGGTGTCATCCTTGATTCACGAGCCACGGTAGGGGAACTTGAACGATATGGCGAAGATCCCCTCGTCAAAGCGATTGTTCTGCGTATAGACAGCCCGGGCGGAGGCGTCGCGGCTTCGCAAGAAATCTACAATGCGGTTAAGCGTGTTCGAAAAGACAATCAGAAAACCGTCGTGGCATCGATGGGCACCGTGGCCGCATCAGGCGGATACTATATTGCCGTCGCCTCAGATCGAATCTTGGCTAATCCGGGAACATTGACTGGAAGCATTGGGGTCATCATGCAATTGCCGAACTTTGAAGACCTCATGGAGAAAATCGGCATTCGAAATACCGTCATCAAAAGTGGCCGGTACAAAGATGTTGGCTCTCCCTTTCGAACGATGACTGATGAAGAACGGCAATATCTTCAGTCCGTGATGGATGATGCTCATCGTCAATTTATCGAAGCGGTGGCGGATGGCCGTTCCTTGGACATTGCCGACGTTGAAGTTCTAGCTGATGGCCGAATTTTCACGGGGCAACAAGCCAAGGATGTGCTCCTCGTGGATGAGCTTGGTGATCTCCACCAAGCGATCAAACTCGCTGCTGAAATGAGTGGTATGAAAGAGCATCCCTATGTGGTGGAAACCCAGAAGCCGTTCTCCTTTCGGGAGTTCATGGAGAACCGATTTCTGGGCGGCGTATCGGCGATACCTATTTACACTGGTCTCAACTTAATGTATTTCATGGCTCTATAATGTTGACAAGGAAACGCTGATCGTCCCTGACTGTTACACTCCGCTTTTCGCGCGCCAAACGACTGTAACTACTCAGGTGGATAGACTGAAGGCAGAAGGTTTTTAGGGGGCAATCATGCGTGATCATACAACACGTTGGGCATTATGAATGATAGCCTTCAGTCTTTAGCCTTCAGCCTAAATACCTGAGTAGTTACGACTCATCTATGATAAATCAAGGAGAGGGTCAATGACCAAAGCACACTTGATTGAAAAAGTCGCAGAAAAATCCACGACCTTAAGTCGGCGAGATGCGGAGAAAGTCGTGAACTGCATCTTCGATTCAATCCGTGATGCCTTGAAAAGAGGCGAGAAAACGGAAATACGAGGTTTCGGAAGTTTTCGATTACGGACCAGGCGAACCAAAGATGGACGCAACCCCAAAACCGGAGAAACCGTGGCTGTCCCCGAAAAACGGATGCCCTTTTTCAAGGCCGGGAAAGAAATCAAAGAATTACTGAACAGTGATTCAGCAGGAATAGATATATGAGTCCCTCAGAGCCTGAAACCACCACCACGACCGTCAGCTGGACTTCCGATGCCCTTCAACGATTGGAGCGAGCTCCAATTTTTTTACGCGGAATGGTCAAACGGGTGGCCGAAAAAAAAGCCGGTGAGCTCGGGCGACAGGAAATCACCGGAGAGCTACTTGATCAATTCAAAAAGCAAATGATGGGTGGGATGGGTGGGGAAGCGGGCATGGCCGAAGCCGCCGATCAATTGGCCAAAGGACGTTTGCCCTGGACGGCGGAAGCCAAGAAACGATTGGAGACGGTCCCTGAATTCATGCGTGCGATGATTCAGAAAATTGCCGAAGAAGTCGCTCGTGAGGGTGGCCATATGGAAGTCAATGTCGACTTGTTTGAAAAAGTTGAATCCATGGGAGAGCGGGCCGAAGAGGCAGTGACGCCTCTCGAATGGACCGAGGGCGCCCAGGCTATGTTGCGTGATAAAATCAAAAACTCTCCTCCCATCGCACTTGAATTTGTGACAGACATGCTCAAGCGTGATGCCGAAGATTTGGCTCGGGAGTCCGGCAAAACAGTCATTGATGAACCCACCCTCACTTCCATTTGGGATGCTCCACAGGAACGGGTAGCCTGGACCGATGAAGCCTGGAAACGGTTGAATACTTCACCGGATTTTGTCCGTAGCGGTATTCGAAAAGCCGCAGAGCGCCGTGCGAGAAAGTTGGGACTACAAGAAATTGACTCGGAACATCTCACCGTGTTCCGGAATGAAGCCATGATGAAAGCGGTCAAACGCATTCGCGCGTTTGGTTACCAAGAACTCACGTTCGATGCCTTTGACGATGCCCTGCATAAAGTCAAACGGCTCAAGGGTAATGATCAAGCGGAACAGCGCCTTTCCGAAATTCGAGAGTTTATGACTAAGGAAAAACCCGAAGTCGGTGTGTTGGGGGAAGAATTGATGGGTCGATTTCGGAAGTATCTCAAAGGGGAAGGGAAGCTGTAAAACGCGTGAAGCGTAGGGCGTGAAAAACCTTAAACCCGAATATCGAAACAAATCCGAAATCCTAAATTCGAATTTTTCAATTTGGTCATTCTCATTTGTTTCGGATTTCGATATTCGAGCTTCGGATTTACTCTCTTGTTCTTCCGCCATTGCAAAGGGAACGGAAATAAATTGGAATAGCGATAAGCACGCCTCACTTCCCTGCTCTCGCGGCATCCCTAGCTAATTGATCCACGATCTCGTTAAACTCTTCTCCGGAATGTGCCAAGACCTTTACCCATCGAAGATCCATTCCATGGGATTTCACTGTGGCAACATAAGCCTGGGTAAAAGGCGTTTTCGCCTTCCAATAACCTTTCACCCATTCTTCCAGCCCTTGGTAATCGAAATAAATGGTCGCGCTGGAGATACCGCGTTCTCCACACCATTCCAGCGCTTTCAACACGGCTTGAATCTCACCGGCCACATTGCGATGTTGCCGAGCCTCTTTGGGAATATCGTTCCCACTGGCGCGATGAAGCTCCCGGCCTCCCTCGCGAATGAGATAGCCCCAGCCGAGTTGCATGGCCTCACGATGATTATGGATACAGGACCCATCCACCCAAATATCAACAGCTGTTGATGATGACTTCGAGGTACTGCCCCTTCCGGTCCCCGGTTGAGGCCCATCTATCTCCTCCCCCATAAACAACCGAGCTTCTTCCTGGGTTTTGAAGGATTTATAAACGGCTCCCGGAAATCCTTTCACTTGTGTGGCACAGGAATCCCATGTTGTATAAATGCCTAACGAACGCCCAACCCGAACAGCATAGAATTTCATGGAGGTGATTAGTTCCCTTTGGGGAAGTTGAAAAAGGGCGTCAGCGGCGTTCTCGGCCCTTTGTCGTGCTCACGTACTATGACTACGCTCCGCGCGCTAAAGCGCCTGCGGCCTTGCTGAGCGCACCTTTTTGAACATTCCCAATGCTCTTTTTGGGCTGTTGAAAAAGTCCGCCAGCGGCGTTCTCGGGACTTTGTCGTGCTCACGTACTCATGTACGCTCCGCGCGCCAAAGTCCCTGCGGCCTTGCTGGACGGGCCTGTTTGAACAGCCCCCTTCCTTCCTGACACTTGAAGGTCTCCGCCAACGGCACCCAATTTGTATTTTTTTAATTTATTCAACAAACCCTTTTGGGAAAGAAAGATTTCTTTTAGGTCTTGGCCAGCGGAGCTGCCCATAATTTCGTATACACCGACCCAGTTGGTCGGAGTTCGCTTTTAAAAAGACTGACTTGCTCAACAAGCACTCGACCAAAGATAAAAGGATCAAACAACATCCCCGTCTTCTCCATCGCCAGTCCCACGGCATGATGATCTTTTTTTATACGGGCCAACGTCAGGTGGGGGCGAAAAGGCCTACCTTCCTGTGGAAAACCCAAAGGCACCACGGCCGATTCTATCTGGGCGACCAGATCTTCCAGGACCTGTATCTCACCCTCAATGCCTGTCCAAACCGTTCGTGGTACACGTGTATCAGGGAACACCCCAAACCCTCTTAATGTGATCTCAAACGGCGGGGTACCGTTCACCACCTGCTCCACAACTTGTTGGATTTCATTAATTTTTGATTCAGGTGTATCACCAAAAAACTTCAAGGTGATGTGGAGATTTCCAGATTTCACCCAATTAATTCCAGTCAATACACGTTTTAGATTTTCTTCCTTTTGACCAATAGCCGAATGCAAGGACGACGGAAGGTCAATGGCTAGAAATATTCGCAACGCCACTGAGGCACCTCACTTTTCCGAAATCGGTAACCCGACCAACCACCGTCTCAGCACATCTAATGCCCCCTGAGACGACCGCAGTTTAACCATATTTCGATCACCATGAAATCGGAATTCTTTTGTAAAGGTTTTTTTGGGGGTGGCTAACCCAACATACACCAAGCCGACAGGTTTTGTTTCAGTTCCCCCTCCTGGTCCCGCAATACCCGTCACGCTCAGCCCAAGATCCACGGCACTGCGCTCCCGAATCCCCTTGGCCATTGCCTTGGCGACTTGAGCACTGACCGCCCCATGCTTCACAAGAAGCCTTTCCGATACACCAAGCAACTCCCTTTTGGCCTGATTGCTGTAACACACCACATCACGATCGACATAGGCTGAGCTTCCGGGCACTTGTGTAAGCCGATGCCCAATCAATCCGCCCGTACAACTTTCAGCAAGAGCCAGGATTAATCCCTTTGCGGTGAGATGCTCCCCAATGATTTCTTCCATTGTTTGATCATCAAACCCGTACACAGAGGAAACTAATTTACGAGATATTTCATCTACATATAGTTCAAGTAAAGCTTTATTTTTATTTTCATCCTTCTTTGAAGCCTTACCTTTTACAACGTTGAGGCCATGATTCATTGTCAACGAAATTGAGACGCCAAGTGGCGAAGCCAACATCCCTAACCGAATGCCACTCGATGCCGGAACCACGCCTTTAATTCGTTCATCAATGACCCCTTCGATCAGGCCAAAGGTATGAAGGGTTCGGATTTCAATTGGCAGCCCCACATATTCTTTTTTAATCAAAATGGGAAGGACAGACTCTGTAAACATTCTTCGAGCTTCGTGGCTCACACCTGGCAGGCAAAAGATTTGGCATCGTTTCCATTGTAGAAAGAAGCCGGGTGCCGTTCCGGCAGAATTGCGGAGAAGGTAAGACCCGGATGGGAGAAAAGCCTGTCGCCGCTGGTTTTCCGAAACCGTCCTTCCTGCCAATTGAAAGCGAGCCTTTATAGATCGAAGCGCGTGGGACCGAAGGCCTAAAGACTTCCCCGTAACTTTTGCCACCGCCTCCCGAGTCAAGTCATCGACCGTGGGGCCGAGCCCACCGGTGACCAAAACAATCGTAGCCCGTTTCGAAGCCACCGTAAGGGCACCACACATGTCATCAATCTCATCCCCCACCACCGTCTTAAAACGAACCTCAATCCCCTGTTCCGCCAACAGCTCAGCCAGAAACACAGAATTCGTATCCGTCTGCCCCCCAAGCAGTAACTCTGACCCCACCGCAATAATTTCAGCCGTGATCACAGACAACTCCAATTTTCGTAATTTTTCGTAACTACTCAGGTATTTAGGCTGAAGGCTAAAGACTGAAGGCTATCACTCATAATTACCTGAAGTTTTGTACGCTCACGCATGGTTGCCCCCTAAAAGCCTTCGGCCTTCAGCCTATCCACCTGAGTAGTTACTATTTTTTTAGAACACATACAAAGGAGTGAGCGTAATGGCTGATAATTCTTCGTTTGATGTGGTGTCGACGGTCGATATGCAAGAAGTGAAGAACGCGGTGGACCAGACCCTTAAGGAGCTTGGGCAGCGATTCGATTTCAAAGGATCAAAATCGACCCTGACCCTGAAGGAAAAAGAAAAGATTTTGGAAGTCGTATCGGATAACGATTACAAATTAAAGGCCGTCCTGGATATTTTAAAAGCCAAATGGGTCAAGCGGAACATCTCACTCAAAGCACTAGATTATGGAAAGGTCGAGCAAGCACTCGGTGGAACCGTTCGACAACACATCACGATTCAAAGTGGTATCATTGATGAGAAAGCCAAGGCGATTGTGAAAAGTATTAAGGGAGAAAAGTTTAAAGTCCAAGGCCAAATTCAAGGCGACCAAGTCAGAGTTCAAAGTAAAAGCAAAGACGAACTCCAGTCCGTCATTGCGTATCTAAAGCAACAGGACTTTGGAATCGACCTAAAGTTTATCAATTTCCGGTAGGATCATCATCCTCCTGAGACCAGGCTTCTTCCCCATTGACGCTGCAACGCAAGCAACGCTTGATCAAGTGCCTGTTGAGCGGCATTGGCACGCAAAATATCTCGCGCGTCTTCTTTTCTCGGATAATCTTCCCCAATCGGGGCAGTTAATTGTTCCATGCTACTCGCCCCATTGCCTGCGGCATGGAGTGCAATTTTCCCAGAATCAGCATTGATCAAAGCCAGCTCAGCGAGCGCCTCATTGTCAATGGACACTCCGGACATCCGTGTCATCATGGTCTCCTCACCTATTTCAATATGACTTTCCTCCTCTGTGCTCGACAGCACGGCAAGCAGCATGAAATCGAGCTTGTGGATTTTGGTGAGATGGGTAAACGGGCTCATATCTCCGGTGGGTTGGAGCGGCTGCGCAAGTCGAATGGGCCGCACCTGTAACGCAAAGTATTCGTCCATTTTTTTGACAAGACGGTTTTCTAAAATCGCCAGCATGTCTGGACTCAAAGGCAGGGCGGAGTCTGGAAACG
>JADFRB010000039.1 GCA_022561525.1 Nitrospinota bacterium | reverse complement strand
CCCTCCTCTACGCCAAACGGCTTCTTATCGACCTCTTCCGGTAGTACTGCAACTCGAAAATGAATGAAGTTAGGACAATCAGGGATCATGGGGTTTGCCCTTCCTGAGGCAACCGAGATCTCCAAGAGCCTGATTATTCTCAGGGTGACGCAATGGAAATCAACGGGTTTGGCAGTTTCATTTATGGCAATCCGTATCGGCGCGCCTTCATACGCGAAGCTGACGCTCAACTGGCTAAACGTCTAGAACGTCTAGAGGGAGCAATTGGTGCCACGACCCAACCGGCTGAGACCCGTGACCAATTGCTTCGGCTCAGACGACAAGTCGTCGAACTTCGAAAGGCCCTTGAGGCGAACAATCAACCGGTACGGCTCTCCCGGACATTTTTGTTTGGCTCCGCGCCGGTTGCCGCGACTGCCACCTCGGCCATAAATCTAAACCTGGGAGCAACCATTCCCTTAACAGCTGCTACGTTGGAGTCCATGGAAGAAGTGAATACCATGGCCACCTCCTTCACGCCATTTGGCCCGAACTTTACCGGTGCCTCCACTACCGAGGCCACGATCGGCGGGATCTACGATGGATCCAACGGTACCGCCACCCTGACTTTCAGAGTAACTAAAGGAGGGACTCATGGTGTGAGCAACATCCACGTCCGAGTCTATGACCCCGCTGAGGTAGAAATCGACTTCTTCAATGTCAAGTCGAGTGACCCCATCAACATGGTATATACCCTTGCTAACGGGTTGACCTTCACCCTGGGGGCAGGGGACGCCATCCAAAACGACGAGTTTAGCATCCAGGTCTTCGATTCCGTGGGTAGTGCCGTCGATCCGGACAAGCCCTTCGACGGCATCAGAAACCAGAACCCCAACTTTGAGAATGGGTTGAGTGTCACGGCCGGGTCCTTCGACGTGAACGGCGAGACCATTACCGTCCTCGCCACTGATACGATCAACTCCATCCTCGGGAAGATTAATTCCTCCAACGCGGGGGTGACTGCGACATTCAATTCCCAAACCGAAAAAATCATGCTCACTCAAAACACGCTGGGGTCCAGCCCGACGATCGTCCTCGACAATGACTCTTCCGGCTTCCTGGCCGCCACCAAATTGGCGGCAGCCACCGTCATTCCAGGAACGGATAGGCAAATTGGCCCGGATGACATTCTCTCCAGCATCCCCCAGTTCGCGTCCGTCATCAATGGGTCAATTCTTATCAATGGGGAATCGATCGCGATTGATGTCGGAAGCGACTCGCTCAACGATGTGCTAGCCAACATTAATGCCTCTGCCGCGGGTGTAACGGCCAGCCTGATCAATGGGGGGCAGAAGATCTCAATTGTTGCCACTTCCCTCACCGGTCAGATCATCTTGAACGGGAACGGAACCGGATTTTTCACCGCGTCAGAAATTACTGAAACGACCTACAACCCGACTGAAGGCCAGCTTCACCGTATCACTCGCAAAGGTCTGACAGACCGGCGTTCCCAACAACTCACCCGATCGTTGCGGGAAGTAGCCAATACCTTGAATCCGATTTTTGACGAGGCGAAGAGCGCAGGGAGCCTGGGGCCTTCTCTCATCCAACTGCGCGCCAATCTCAAAGGCGCTATCGTCGGGTCAAGTGGCTCAAAATTGGACACTGACTTTGGGATCAACTTCGATTTTGGAATGAGAACCAACACGGTGTTTGCCTTTTCCCGTGCCAACCAGGATCAACTGACTGCCAGCCTCCGGCGGAAACCTGACGCCGCCCATACATTGTTGTTCGCCGACAATGGCCTCATCTCGCGATTATTGGCTGTCATCCAACAAGCCGAACAGGAATTAAATGCCGCGCTCGGGTTAAGCGGAACCTTCGTCGACATATTCGCGTAACCTTACACCGTGTTTTGATACCTGCATGCATACAGGATCAACAGAAAAAATCGGCGTTGTTGCATAATTGGCCCATAATGTTGGGTGTCGTTATAATGGCTCATGGCGCACAACGCATATACCCTCCGATGGTATTGTCAACTTAACGAAAATTCCACCCTGAGTACACAATTCGCACCAAGATAATCCATTGATTTATCAGGGATTACCCTGTGCCCTCCACACGTTCAATCAGCCAAATCTGGCTTAAGTTGATAATACCGCCCTATGACATGGAATCACTCGGTGTGTGGGGAAGTTGAGGTAGGCCCTGGATCTCGATACGCGTGTGGCCATGGCTCAAAAGGTATTCACTCACATCCTGCCACCTCAATCGGCAGTAGGATCCCAAAAGTCCGTGCAAGCTCTTGGCACCTGGCAAAATAAAAATTGGTCTCATCATTTCCGATGTGATCGCAAATTTTTGAATTTCACCATACACCAAAATTCTTACACGTCTGTTAAATGTTCAACTGCCGTTTCTAGGTTGAAAGTGATAGCGCGTCTATTTTCTCACGACTGAACCCTACCCCAGTTTTTGCAGGTCCACATCCCTCCCTATTCCTTCAGACCCTGATTTTCAGGGATGGGTCAAACCTGGTATAACGGTGGACCATGCGCGTTTTTAAGGTTCTCAGAATTCTGATCTTTATCGGCCTGGGACTGATCGCACTGTATGCCTGCATTGGGTTTCTTGGCGTGCCCTGGGCCGTGAAGAAATATGGCGTGCCGGAAGTCTCAAAAATACTTGACCGTCCGGTGATTTTGAGAAATATCGCCTTCGATCCCTTTGCCTTTAAGCTCAAGCTCGAGGGATTTGAAATTCAAGAAACGGACGGGTCGCCTCTGATCGGCTTCGAACAATTGTTTGTGAATTTCGAGGCAACATCCGTTTTGGCCGATGCGTATCGATTCGATATCATTCGTCTGAGTCGCCCCTTTGGACTGGTCAAAATCCTTGAAGACGGACGGCTCAATCTTGCCCAACTTGGGAGCCAAAAAAATTCTGCCGAGCATTCCGTTCCCGAGACAGAAGAGCCTACTGACGATCCATCTGAAGACAAGCCAATCTTTTTTGATATCGGCCTGTTTTCCATCGAGCAGGGCGCCGTGGAGTTTCGCGATGAATCCAAGCCCAAGCCCTTTGTCGCTGACATCGTGCCGATTCAGATTAAATTGAGAAATTTCAGCACGCGTCCCGGGAATCAAAATTCCTACTTTGTGGCAGCAGAATTGGGAGAGGGCGAACGTCTGCGGTGGCAGGGCAATGTGTCCCTTGACCCCATTCGCTCCCAAGGCCAGGTAGAAATCACCGGCCTTCGAGCCGAGACTATTTGGCAATACGTTCAAGATCTGTTTCGATTTGAGATTACTCAAGGCCTGTTGGATTTTGAAATGGCTTATGACGTGGATATGGGGAAAGAACCCATGGGGGTGGTGTTGGATAAGGGAACCATCACGTTGCGGAATTTTGCGCTTCGTGAAAAAGGGCAACCCGATGAGTTGATTGTGGTGCCGTCATTTTCCATCAGAGGGCTTGAGGCCAACATGGGGACTCGGCACGTGTCCGTAGATTCGATTCAATCCCGTGGAACCGAGGTGCGGGGATGGATCAACCAGGACGGAACGGTGAATTATCAATCGTTGTTTGCCAGCCAGGAAGAATCTGCGATCCCTGATGATGCTGAATCCAATCCGCCGCAGGTCACCGAGTCAGATGAATCGCCGTGGTCAGCCACGATCAAGAAAATTTCTTTGGAGGAGTACACCCTACGGTTCGAAGATCGGCAGCCTAGCACTCCGGTCCCCTTCCTTATCGAAAACTTCGAGCTGCACGTTCAAAATGTTACCACGGATATGAGCAAACCGATTGCACTGGAATTGGGTTTCACGTTCAACCAATCGGCCCGATTGGTTGTGAGTGGACATGTGACTCCAGAGCCACCAGCCGTGGACCTGAAGCTGGATCTTTCAGACTTGGCCTTGGCACCTTTTCAACCATACCTGGACCCAGTTGTTCAATTTCAACTTGCGCGCGGGGCTCTATCTGTGAAAGGCCATACTACCATTCAGGCTGAAGAAGGAAAGGACTCGACGGTTCGGTTTTCCGGGGATGTGACCATCGATGACTTTGCCCTGGTCGATGCCGCAGCTTCCGAAGAATTTTTGAAATGGGAACAATTAGCCTTTCAGGGAATGGTCGTGGATTCTCAGCCAGCCCGTATGGACTTGCGCGAGATTGTCGTGACGCTTCCCTATGCCAAAGTCGTGCACAGTGAAGACGGTATCTTTAATGTTTCACGATTATTCTCGCCGCCAGGGTCTCAGCCGAGTGAATCCGATATCGGGGATACGGCATTGGAGGCAAAGGGAGTAGAGGAAAATCAGGAATCTTCCAGTGACGGCGAAGAAGATGCGGAGCCGTCGCCGCTCATTACGATCGATACGATACAGATTCACAACGCGGCGATTGATTTTACGGATCTGGCTATCGATCCCAATGTGGTGACCGGGATTCAAAACCTTTCTGGAACCATTCAGGGGCTTTCTTCGAAGGAGATGTCCAAAGCAGATGTTTCGCTAAAAGGACGAGTGGATAATGTCGCCACGATCAAGATTCAGGGACAAGTCAATCCGTTGCAGGATGATCTCTATACGGATTTGACCTTGGTGCTTCAGAATCTCGATTTAACCATGGTGTCGCCCTATGCGGGGAAATTTATGGGGTACCCCATCACCAAAGGCAAGCTGTCGATAGACTTGGAGTATAGTTTGTCTGAAAAAATATTGATTGGTGAGAATACAATTCACATCGATCAATTAACATTAGGCAATGCGACGGACAGTCCTGATGCGCCGTCCTTGCCGGTCCCCTTGGCTTTGGCCTTATTGAAGGATCGAGATGGTCGAATCGATATTGATTTGCCCGTGCGGGGCGATTTGAATAATCCGGAATTTAGTTATGGGCAATTGGTGCTGCAAACCCTTGTGAATCTTATCACCAAGGCCGCCACATCGCCTTTTACCATGATTGGGGGATTGTTAGTCGGGAGTGGCGATGACTTAGCGGTGGTGCAGTTTCCTGTGGGGCAAGCGGCATTGGCTGAGGGACAGATAGAAAAACTTTCGACGTTGGCTTCGGCTCTTTCCCGACGTCCCGGATTGCGATTGGAA
This sequence comes from Nitrospinota bacterium, assembly GCA_022561525.1. GTDB lineage: Bacteria > Nitrospirota > Nitrospiria > Nitrospirales > UBA8639 > Nitronereus. The sequence continues at coordinate 4,202 of JADFRB010000039.1, read as the reverse complement.
ATTACCGGAGGCGCCGACCCTACAAAAGATGGTCTGCGCATGGCGGAAGTCAAACTCGAGGATCAGCTTAAAGACATTCAGCAACAGGAGTCGGTTGTTCCCGGTCAAACGAAATCCGAGTCATCACCCAAAGTGAATCTTTCCTCAACTGGTCGAGACCGATTGGTGAAGAAGCTCTACGTTGAGAAGTTCGGACAAGACCTCGGTAAAGGGCGCTCAGCGGTCGGTGAACAATCTGGTGGGGACGGCGACACGTCCGCGGATTCCCCATTGGATGAAGAAGCAAGTGGCTCTCAATCATCCCCATCAAAGAAACACATTCTTTCTTTAGAGGAAATGCGCCATCGGTTGCTTGAAACTATTCAGATCACGGAAGATGAGTTACGACTGTTGGCGCAGGAACGCGCCAGGAGCATTCGGGATTATCTCGTGAACCAGGAAAAGATTTCGGAAGAACGCATTTTTCTGGTGGAGGCCAATCTCGCCACTGAATCCGATGGCGATACCATCATCACCAACCTCACTCTCACTGCCCAGTAAGACATGCTCATGCGTATAGGGGTTGATGTCGGGGGCACAAAGATCGAAGCCATTCTCCTGGATTCGACGGGGAAGGAACTTGCTCGTCGTCGTATGGATTCACCGCAGGGCGACTATTCAGCAACGCTTCTCTCGATTGGTGCGCTGGTTGAAGAATTAGAGCGTGACTGTGCGACAGCCCCGACAGTCGGTGTGGGAATTCCCGGGACCATCTCTTCCGGAACAGGGTTGGTCAAAAATGCCAATTCAACTTGGCTCATCGGCCACCCGCTTCAATACGATTTGGAACAACGATTACAGCGTCCTGTTCGTGTGGCTAATGATGCGGATTGCTTCGCGGTGTCTGAAGCCACCGATGGTGCGGCGAAGAGTGCGCGGTCGGTGTTTGGGGTAATTTTGGGAACTGGCGTTGGGGGTGGTCTGTGTTGGGAGGGCCGACCGATATGTGGCCCGAATGCCATTGCTGGTGAATGGGGACATAACCCGCTCCCTTGGCCTGAGGATGATGAGCGTCCAGGCCCAGACTGCTATTGTGGTTTGCGTGGGTGCCTGGAAACGTTTCTTTCGGGTCCTGGGTTGCAACGTGACCACTTCGACAGAACCGGAGAGCAATGTACCCCGCAAGAAATCTCTGAACGTGCTGTTGGCGAAAGTCCCAAGTGTCTGGAGACGTTGAAGCGATATGAACATCGGTTGGCTCGTGGTTTGGCCAGTGTCATCAATATCTTTGATCCGGAAGTGATCGTCTTGGGTGGAGGATTATCAAAAATCGAACGTTTGTATCACACCGTTCCAACCTTGTGGCCCGCGTGGGTATTTTCTGATCACGTGGAGACGCAATTGGTTCCTCCACGGTTTGGCGATTCAAGCGGAGTCAGAGGAGCGGCGTGGCTTTGGCCTCTTTCTTCCTAGTTGGAAAATGAAACTAGAAACCGCATCATTGTTGCCGAACTTTCGGTGCTGCATTAGAGTGGGTTTGGAAAATTCCAAGAGAAGAAAAGTGGATCATAATGAAGAGGAGGCCAGGAATTTCGTGCTATTTCATGAGGTTTCATGCACATGACAGAATTGAATGCTGATGCGCCAAGAGATTTTATCCGTACGATGGTTGCGCAGGATGTTGCGGCCAAGAAGTTTGCGGGTGAAGTGAAAACCCGATTTCCACCAGAGCCAAACGGCTATTTGCATATTGGTCATGCGAAATCCATGTGTTTGAATTTTGGGATTGCCGAAGAGTTTCCTGGTGGCCTGTGCAATTTACGGTTCGATGATACCAATCCCACGAAAGAAAATGTGGAATACGTCGAATCTATTCAGGAGGATATACGTTGGCTTGGATTTGATTGGGGTGATCGCCTGTTCTGTACCTCGAATTATTTTGAGCGTTTGTATGACTACGCGGTGTTCCTGATCAAGCAAGGCCAGGCCTATGTCGATAGTTTGACTGCCGACGAAATACGTGAGCATCGCGGAACGTTAACCGACCCCGGAAAAGATAGCCCGTATCGATCCCGGTCGATTGAGGAAAACCTGGATTTATTTGGGCGTATGCGGGCCGGCGAGTTTGCCGATGGGGCTCATGTGCTTCGGGCGAAAATCGATATGGCGTCGTCCAATATGAATTTACGCGATCCAATACTGTATCGCATTCGCCGGGCTCACCATCATCGCACTGGAGATGCGTGGTGCATCTATCCCAATTATGATTTTGCCCATCCGCTCTCTGATTCGATTGAGGGCATTACTCATTCCCTGTGTACGTTGGAGTTTGAAGATCATCGGCCCTTGTACGATTGGGTTCTTGATGCCTGTCAGGTTGAACGGCATTCACAACAGATTGAATTTGCACGGCTGAATTTGACGTACACGCTTATGAGTAAACGGAAGTTATTAGAATTAGTGGAAGAAAGGCATGTGACAGGTTGGGATGACCCTCGCCTTCCCACGCTGATGGGTCTGCGAAGGCGGGGCTATACCCCGGAGGCTATTCGGAAATTTTGTGACCACATTGGTGTGGCCAAGCGAGACAGTACTGTCGAGATTGCGTTACTGGAGCATTTTATCAGGGACGATTTGAACAAACGTGCCATGCGGGTGATGGCGGTGCTGCGGCCGTTACGCTTGGTCATTGAAAATTACCCGGAGGAGACAGTTGAAGAACTTTCGGCTGTGAATAATCCGGAAGATACCGCCATGGGAAAGAGAACCATTCCGTTTTCACGAATTCTCTATATTGAACAAGATGATTTTCGGGAAGACCCACCCAAAAAGTTTTTCCGGCTAGCCCCCGGGCAAGAAGTCCGTTTGCGCTATGCCTATATCATCAAATGCGTCAACGTGATCAAGGATGAAGTCACTGGGGACATACTCGAGGTGCGTTGCACCTATGATCCTGAGACGAGAAGTGGGGGCCCTCACGCGTCGCGAAAAGTGAAGGGGACGCTGCATTGGGTCTCGACTGCTCATGCGGTTCCGGCTGAAGTCAGGCTGTATGATTATTTGTTCCTCGTCCCCGACCCGGGGAATGACAAAGAGGGCAGAGATTATCGAGCCTGTTTGAATCCACATTCTTTAGAACGTTTAACTCAATGCTATGTGGAGCCAAGCTTGCGTAAGGCAAAGCCTGGCAGCCTCTTTCAATTTGAGCGGCAGGGATATTTTTGTGTGGATCGGGTGGAATCGTCTGAAAACTGGTTGGTCTTTAACCGGACTGTTCCATTACGAGATTCGTGGAGCAAAATTGAGAAGGCACAGTAAAAAGCCGAGACAGGTAGTGGCCAGAGGGAATGTTAAGGCTCACTCTGAGTGGTTTCGGAAGGGTGATTGGGAGGGCTGTCCGGTTGAGGCTCAGAAGGTGATAGATTTTCTTTTTGTGCGGCTATGGACTGATTTGAAAGAAACTCTTCCATGTCATGCACGTATTGGTTTCCAAATAATTGAATAACCCATTCGCGCTGCTGTTCCAGTGGAATTTCCCACGCCTCCCAGGCATCTAACAGCCGTAGCTGATCGTAGGGCATGCAGTCAAGCTTAATGGTAAAGAGGGGGACAGGCATATAGTTTTATCGGTTGCCGGTTCCCGGAACTCAAATACTAAACAATTTGGCGGGTCACCGGATTGAACGGGCGGAATTAGGAGGGGGGATGAGTAGATCCACAATCATGAAGGCTGGTAGGATTCAGCATGTCGAGCACGGCGAAGAGCTTGTGCTTTGGGAGCGAAGGCTTAGAATGAGAGGTCACTCATCTCGTAGCTGTCGGCGTCGTTTGAAAATGACCATGTGCCCTTCTTCCATATCGATGGACGTTGGAGTATTGCAAATCGTTCCGGGATAGACGGTGTCCATTTCCCACCCTTCCCCGTATCGTTTGACCAATTGTTTATGTAGCGTGGACAAGGTTGATTCACTCGGCCCTCGTCCTTGAATCTCTGCCGGTACAGCCATCCCACGTTTTTCGTACTTCCGTCGATCAATCTGTTTTCGTGGTTGTTCCATCTTTTTTCCTCATGCATAGAATGATCCCGTCCATGAATTCGGGCCTGGTTTTCGTCCAGAATGCGTGCGAGTCAGAATTCTGATGTTAGGGTCCGTCACGAAATAACCGGTATAATTGGGAGGCCCAGATTTGTGATCGGGGCGAGGCGCGACGAGGGAGCCTAG
>JADFRB010000038.1 GCA_022561525.1 Nitrospinota bacterium | reverse complement strand
CGAAGGGTCAAGACCTCACAGACAACGTCTATCAATTATTAAACAAAGTCGGATTGAGGCCAGAACATTACTCCCGCTATCCGCATGAATTTTCAGGCGGACAACGCCAGCGAATCGGCATTGCACGAGCCTTGGCACTCAACCCGAAGTTCATCGTGTGTGATGAAGCCGTTTCTGCTTTGGACGTGTCGATTCAAGCGCAGATCATCAATTTGCTGAAAGATCTGCAGGATGAATATCATCTGTCGTATTTGTTTATTACGCACGACTTGAATGTGGTGGAGTACATCGCGAATCGTATTGCCGTCATGTACTTAGGCAAGTTAGCGGAAGTTGCGCCATCCGAGACGTTGTTTTCGAACCCGAAACACCCCTACACCAAAGCGCTGCTTTCTGCGAACCCTCAACCTGACCCTACGGTGCATCAAGAACGTATCTTGCTTTCAGGTGACGTCCCTAGTCCCCTCGACCCTCCCTCCGGCTGCCGATTTCATACCCGCTGCCCGGAAGTTATGGATCATTGCAAAACCACCGAACCACCCATCATCCAAATTGGCAAACCAGAGGACAACCATACGGTCTGGTGCCACTTGTATTCGTAATGCGTGATCCGTGAAGCGTAATCCGTAAAACATCGAAAATTCTTCACACATCACGCCTTACGCATCACGCATTACCTCCCCAACCCCTTCCTTGCGGCCCTGAATAGGCGATTCGTATAATCGAAAAATTCGATAGAATAGGCTATTAGGGCTCGCGCAAGAATTACTTCCCCTGTTTGGGCGTCGATCCATCCTGTCTGGCGGCGTTGCTCGTCCTTTCCATACGAGGAGTATGCGCAGTCCTCGCGCCTTGCCAGACAGGTGTCTCAGCACCCAAACAGGGGAAGTTATTCTTGCACGAGCCCTTAGCCTCGACATACACGATTCAGCCAATTCAGGAGTCACCCATGACCGAGCCAATGAAAAACCTCATAACGCATCCCGCGCTTCGCAATATTCAATACTCGCCCCTGAAAGAGGGGGAAGAACAATACATCGTCTTGTGGGACCCCACAGGGCTGAGTGCGGAAAAACTCATCATTCCGCTCAACTTTTTTTACCTGTTTCAATTTTTGGATGGCGAGCACTCCTTAGAACAGGTGGGTGTTGAATACTTGAAAAAATACGGCGAGTTCCTGATGCCGGACAAATTGGATAAGCTCATTACCGACCTTGACCAAAAACTCTTTCTCGAAGGTGACCGATACGAAGCGGCTAAAATCGTCGCGATCAAAGCCTATCGTGACGCACCAACCCGTAAGCCTCAGTTTGCTGGCAAAAGCTACGAAGATGATCCTGAAAAATTGCGCGAACAGATTGCCGGGTTTTTTACGTCCAAAGAAGGGCCCAGCGCCACTCCCTCCGGCAATAAGGGGAAACTGATCAAAGGGTTAGTCGCGCCCAATTACGAAGTCAAAGATGCTGGGCCGATCTATGCCTGGGCCTATAAAGAACTGCGAGAAGCCGAGTCGCCGGATGTCTATATTGTCATTGGGATAGGCCATGCCGGGTTAGACGAACCCGTGGCGGTCACGGATAAAGACTTTGAAACACCGTTAGGTGTGGTCCCAGTCAATCGGCCGATCATGGATTATCTCAAGGCCAAAGGCGGCGATGAGTTGTTCGTGGAAGAGATTCGCCATCAAAAAGAACATAGTATCGAATTCCAATTGCCCTTTCTTCAGGAGACCGTTGGAACACAAAAACCCATCTCGATTATTCCGGTCTTGTCTTCATTCCCGCCCATCACGTTCATTGACCCTGAGCTCAAAGATTTCGCCAACCAAATCGAGCAGTTTGTGTCCCTGTTGAAAGAAGCCATTGCCGCGTCAGGCCAAACAGTCTGCATCATCGCCAGCGCCAACCTCGCGCATATTGGCTTGCGGTATGCCGATAACACGGCCCCCACGGATTACTCCTTCCACCGCTGCATGCAAACCGACCTTGAAATGCTCAAACACGTCGAAAACATGGATGCCCAAAGCTTTGCCCAATTTATTATTACCGAGCAAGACAAACGCCACATCCTAGGCTTCTCAGCGATTTATCTGCTACTAAAACTCATCCAAGCCGAAAAAGGCGAAATCCTCCGCTACGATCGCGAAATCGTGGATCAATTCAACTCGACCGTCACCTACGCCAGTGCCGCGTTTTTTTGATTTGGAATTTTTGGGTTCCTTTTTTTACTCTTCTGACACCGAGACGGTCATGGGGATGGAGTCGAGGGGGTTATCGTTATCGTCACGGGGGAGAGCCACGATTTTATCTACCACGTCCATGCCTTTCATCACTTTGCCGAATACTGAGTAGGTTCGGTCGAGGCTGCTGATATCTTCCACGCAAATAAAAAACTGCGAGCCATTGTCGGACACGTCACGAGTCCGGTCTTCGTTCCGCGGTACTTTGGCCATGGACATGGTACCTCGTCGGTGGGGCTGGTCGCTGGGTTCGGGGTTTAGGGTAAACCCAGGGCCACCTTGGCCGTGCATGCTTCGATCCGGCTCTTTACTGAACGGGTCTCCACCTTGAATGATAAATCCAGGTACGACGCGGTGAAAGGAGGTGCCGTCATAAAATCCGATCTTGGCGAGGCTCAGAAAGTTTTCCACGTGGCGAGGGGCCATGTCCGGGTAGAAGCGGATGGTGATGTCTCCCAACTTGGTGGAAATGACGACTTTGGGATTTTTTTTCTTGAAGGTAATAGGTGCGCTCATCCGGCGAATGTATCAGGGGAGGTGGGAGGCTTTCAAGGATCAAAAGCCATAATGGTTCCCGTAGCAAGCTGACAGGGTATTCAGAGGATAAACGAAATACTAAATCCCCCTAACCTACTTTTTCAAAGTGGGGAACTTCTTTGTGACATTGTCAGCTACAGGGAGTACCCCGTTTACCTTCCTTTTTTGGCAGTGTACAAGGCGCGGGTTTGCATATTTATTCACCACCAGTATTGGTCTTCAAACCATCTCTTGGCCGAATTTTTAACCACGCCAAGGCTCCAATGAGGGCCATGGCGGCGGCGACTCCGAGTGAGACGGACCAGCCGAATTGATTCGCGAGCCAGGGTGTGAGTGTGGGGGAGAGGGTCCCGCCGAGGTTGGCGCCGGTGTTCATGAGTCCCGAGAGCGTGCCTGCATGGGTTTTGGAAAGATCGACGGGGATACTCCAGAACGCGCCAATGGTGAAATACAGCCAGCCTGCACCGAGTGATAAAAAGGCAATGGCCCAGAATGGGGCCTCGATTACTGCGCCGATGATGATACACAAGGCTGCCAGTGCCATTCCTGCTACTCCAATAAAAGACCGTCCTTTGTTCACACCGAGACGTTTGGACAATTGATCGGTTAACCAACCGCCGAGTGGACAAAAAATGGTCATGGCGATGAACGGGCTGGATGCGAAGATCGCGCCGCGCAATACGCTGAAGCCTCGTTCATCGACTAAATACAGATAAAACCACGACATGTACACGTAGGCGACGTATCCGAAACAGGTGTAGCTCAACACGAGCCACCACACGGTGGGGGTTTGGGCAAACGCCTTCCAGGGAACGGGTGGGGGGCTTTCTGCGATATTGTGCGGAGATTCGTCGCCGCGGATGAAGGCGGCTTCCTGCGCATTCACACGTGGATGTTCTTCCGGGCGGTCCGTGGCATACCAAAACCACATCAAGGCAATCACTACGCCGAGGGCACCGGCCGCATAAAATGCTGTCTGCCAGCCGTAATTCACCATGATCCAGGCGGTGATGGGAGGCGTCAGCGCCAATCCTATTCCAATGCCGCTGATTGTCAGGGCAATGCCGAATCCACGCTCATGCGGCCCACACCAATTGGCCACGGTCCGATTGAAATTGGGCAAGGCCGCGGCTTCGCCAACGCCAATCAAGAACCTCACGATCATGAGTGACCCCCAAATCCCCATCGCTCCAGCGAGAAACGAGGTTGGGGCCAGGGCTGTCAATGCTGTAAACATTGACCACCAGATCACGGCCAGAGTCAGGATTTTCCGGGGACCCCATCGGTCGCCCGCCCAACCTCCTGGGATTTGAAACAAGGCATACCCAAACACGAAGGCGGAAAAGATTTGGCCCATCTGGACATTGGTGAGGCCGAGTGCGGGCATCATGTGCCGGGCCGTGATCGAGATATTGACGCGGTCGATGTACGTAATAATGCTGATCAGAAAGAGGAGGGCTAGAATAATCCAGCGTGTGTGCGAGGGCTTGAGGGTGGCTGAAGTAGTGGGCATCATCATGTTCGTGAGCACTGTAAAGGGGTTTGCTGGGGAATGCCAGATTTCCCCTTCCTCTGTGGGTAAAAAAATTCCCTGTTGAACTTTATCCCAGTCCATGATAGATGGGAGCCACTCGCCAGCCAGTTTGTAGGTGATTTTTCTTACGGAGAAATTTATTGAGGAGGGAGAGCGATGGCAGCGACAGCTAAGAAGAAACCGAAGGCCAAGATCAAGGCCAAGATCAAGACCAAGGCCAAGACCAAGACCAAGGCCAAGACCAAGAAGGGTTCAACGTCCGTCTCCAAAGCCAAGGTCAAAAAAGTTGTCAAGAAGTCGGTTTCCAAGTCCACCAAATCCAAGGCAGCTAAATCCAAACCCAAATCAGAAAAAGCCAAAACTAAGGCCACGGCATCTAAGGCAAAACGAAAAAGTCAGAAAAAAGTGGTCAAGGCGAGAACTGGTAAGGTGGCTAAGCCGAAAGCCAAAAGTGCGAAAAAATCAAAGGCAGCAAAAAGGTCTTTGGTAAAAAAGAACACGGGGTCCAAGGGCACCGTGTCTAAAAAAATATTAAAGACAAAATTGTCTACAAAGGCCAAGAAGCCTGCAAAGAGTGCAGCGGTTAAACCGAAGAAAAAAGTACAACCCAAGAAAACGACGAAGAGTCGCATAAAACCAAAGGTCAAAGCTGCGTCCAAAGCCAAGCCCATGCAGCGTTCGGGAAAAGTTGCAAAACCTAGTCGGGCTAAAGCGAAGACAATCGTCAAGAGCGCCACTCAGAAAAGCTCGAAACTAAAGAAGGGGGCTTCGCCCAAAAAGGTCTCCGAAGTCGCTGCTCCCTCAAAGAAACGAGTGGCCTCGGCCAAGTCTGAGGTGACGGAAGTCAAAAAAGTTCCGGCATCCGTGGCTCCAGGTACTCTTGAAAAAGATTTAGCTGGTGTGGAAGATAAAGGGGCCGATGATCTTTCTTCTGATGTTGATGATGGTGCCGATGAAGTGGGCGGTGATTTCAATGATGAGGATGACCTTTCTGGTATGACCGATGAATTGGATGATGACCTCACCGAAGATGTATCAGAGGAATTGGATACAGAAAAATTTTTTCGGGATTCCGACCCCGGGCGCGATGATGACAATGGCAATATCCCGCAGGGGTGGTAGTGGAAAAGTAAAGCGTGATGCGTGATACGTAAGGAAAAAGAAGTTCTTTACGCATCACGCCTTACGGATCACGAATTCGAAGTGTTTTAGAGGAGGAATACATGTCTGAGTCAGTGAGTTTGCCTCGAATTGGGGATCCAGCCCCGGATTTTCAAGCAGTCACAACGTTTTCCAGTAATTTTCGTTTTACTGTCTGGCAAGAGCAGGACTGGGTAGTTCTCTTTTCGCATCCGGCAGACTTTACACCCGTTTGTACGACCGAGTTGGTTGAGTTCGCACGACGGCACGAGGAATTTCGCAAAAGGGGCGTCAAATTGCTCGGGCTGAGTGTGGACAGCATTCATTCCCATTTGGCGTGGCTGGAAAACATTAAGCAAAAAATGGGCGTGACGATCCCCTATCCTATGGTGGCGGATGTCGATATGCGGATTTCGCACCTGTATGGCATGATTCATCCCGGCGCGAGTACGACGGCCACGGTCCGTGCCCTGTTTATCATCGATCCCAAACGCGTGATTCGTGCGCTGATTTACTACCCCATGAATGCTGGGCGCAATATTGATGAAGTGTTGCGACTCGTGACCGCGCTTCAAACGGCTGAGCAATATTCCTGCGCGACTCCGGCCAATTGGAAGGAAGGGGAAAAAGTGGTTGTCTCGCCTCCCAAGACGGTCGAGGAAGTTGCGGAACGTCTTAGCCATTCCGATCGAGAAGTCAAAGACTTCTACTTGACTTTGAAAGATCCCAAGGCTTAATCAAGTTTCGGAGTACGGTTGGGCTCTGCCATGGCAGGTTTCGAGTCCCGTTATGATTAGAGTATCATGCGTCGTTGGTTTGTCGTCGTTCGTATGTCGTCAAAGAACGAGATACGAACGACGAACCCCGAGACAGGCTTTGCACATGTTGCCCAAGAGAACGCCGCGGGCGGTCCCCTGCCTCTATGAGGGTATGCTTTTTCAACAGTCCCTCATCAGTCTGATCTATGAACCCCCACGCTTTGTGTAGGCTGAGATGGTTGCATGGCCGGGTCGCTTTCGTTTGTCTGCTCTGGGCCATGACCACGGCTATGGCCGATGGGCCGTGCCGAGTTGAACAGTCATCTTCAACAATATACCCAATGATGGTGCGGATTTTAGCTGGTGACTGTTCTCAAGACGAACGGTTAGCGCTTGCTGTCACGGCTCAGGAGGTATTAACGGCGCTTCAGGCTAGGCAGGGTGTGGAGTTAGATGGAGTGACACTGACTGGAGATCTCATGTTGGATCGTCTTCCACTCGAGCCGGTTCCCGATGAAGACACATTGCCGGCATTCGTCAAAGAGCGGTTCGATCGGGAATCGCTTACAGAAGTTCGTGTGGTGAAGGGGCCTCTCATTCTTCGTGATGTCGAGGTGCAAGGGATTCTCGCGACCAATTTGCTGAATGGCGGGTATGTGATCGTCCAAGGTCCAGTTTCCATCACCGGGAGCACCTTTCAACGGTCTGTTGATTTCTCACGGACCATTTTTCAGGGTCACGTAGACTTTTCGGGAACTAAGATTGGCTATGAAGGGTTTTTTATTCAAGCCGTGTTCCTGAAAAATGCTACTTTTACCCAAACAGCATTCGGAACGCATTCCCGATTTCATAAAGCCGTGTTTGCGGGAAAGGCGTTGTTTCAGGAGGCGGTGTTTCATGGGATAGCCGAATTTTTAGAAGTAGGGTTTGAAAAGGAAGCCGATTTTTCAAATGCCCGCTTTGTGCAGGGTACGGGATTTTCGGGAAGCCAATTTCGTGAAGTGCCGAATTTTTCCGAAGCGACGTTTGAGCGGGAAACCTATTTCCGATTTTCGCAATTTGAAAAGGGCGCCAACTTTCGAGGAGGAGTGTTCCGCAAGGCAGCGGACTTTACCGAGGCGACCTTTGGCGGAGAATCTGACTTTTCCAGGGTCGTGTTTGAAGAGCCTCCTCAATTCACGGATGAAGGCTTGGCCAACCAATTCCGTTCCCTCAATGGTCTCCAGAACCCCAAAAATCAAGCAGGCCTATTTGTCATAGCCGGGCTATTCTTGGTATTTTTCTATTTCCTGCTTAGGAAAAAAAAGAGTAACTAGTGAGGGAGTCAGGAGTGACAGCGAAAGAGCCTTTTCCTGGTCTTTGCCCCCCACTGAAAGTCCCCACAGACACAAGATGTAGGAGATTAGGTTGCCAGTATCCACTAAAAGTGGTATACCCTTGACGGTAATGGGTGAGGGGAAAGAGCGAAAAAATCACCCTTTCTAACTCATTTCTTTTACTCATTACGCTTTTCGCATCACGGTTTCTATGGAACACATCGAAATCCCGTACGAGGTCAAACTGGATGCCTTTACCGGGCCGCTTGACCTGTTGTTGCACCTCATCCGAAAGCATGAGGTCAATATTTATGATATCCCCATTTCGCTGGTCACCAAGCAGTATTTGGAATACATCAACCTCATGAAGGAACTCAATCTGTCTTATGCAGGGGAGTTCCTGGTCATGGCGGCGACGCTGATCCAAATTAAATCTCGAATGTTGCTTCCTCAGGAGGTAGAAGATCCCACCGAGGATGAGGAGGGCGAAGATCCTCGGAGCGAACTCGTTCGGCATCTTATTGAATATCAACAGTTCAAAGATGTGGCGGGACAATTAACGGAGCAGGAAAAAATTTGGCGAGACATGTTCCAACGTGAACCTGTTCACGTGGCGTCGGTTCGCGACGTGCTGATGGATGATGTCAGCATGTATGATTTGTTGGGTGCACTTCAGGAAGTGTTAGGGCGCACGGAAGCGCCAACGTCTGTGGTGGAAATTACTCCTGATACGTGGACTGTTCAGGACCGGATCAATGGAATTGTCGAGCGGCTGGAAGAGACTCCCACCATCAACTTCTCGTCATTGTTCGATGATGCCACCACACGCTTACTGGTGATTGTGACGTTTTTAGCGTTGCTAGAGCTGGTACGCATAAACTTAGTTCGAATTTTTCAGGGCGATTTGTTTGGTCCTATTCGTCTCTCGCGGACGTTTTTGGCTGGGCAGGGGTTGGATGAGGCCGAGAGGCTCACGGAATCTGACGGATCGGATTTCACGAATAATGGAGGGGTGAATGGGAACGGATACCACTGAAAGCGGATTGGAAATTCAATCGGTGCCAGAAGACGTGGGAGTGACTGAAGCGATGGGGCTGATTCCCGAGCAACCCCCTGCCAGTGATGAGGCTCCTCTGTTGGAAATTGGTGGCGTGACTGATTCGTTAGATGAGCAAGAGTTAAAAGGAATTATTGAATCGTTACTCTATGTTTCGCATGAGCCCTTAACCGTAGACAAAGTGACGTCGGTGTTAGCCGGCCCACCTAAGGTGGTGGTGAACAACGCCATTCGCGCCTTGCAACAGGACTATGATCAGGAAGGGCGGGGTTTACACATCGTGGAATTGGCCGGTGGTTTTTCCATGATCACGCGTGCCGACTGTGCCCCATGGATTACGCGACTGCAAAAAGTGAAAGCCTCTGCAAAAGTCTCTCGTTCCGCCATGGAGACATTGGCGATTATTGCCTATAAACAACCGATTGTGCGGTCTGAGATTGAACAGATTCGAGGCGTGGAAACGTCAGGGGTCTTGCGCACATTGCTGGATCAAAAATTGATTCGCATGGTGGGACGAAAAGACATCCCCGGCCGGCCGATCTTTCCCGGTGTGCTGATGATCGAATCAGCCGCTCAACTGGCTGCGTATGTAACCTACCAAGCCCTCAAACTCGGGCCGGACACCTTCGTTGGATTCGGGGGGATTGACCGTTGCAAGTTCAGGAAATCCGTTGAACCGGGTCAGACGGTCTATCTCCTTTGTCAGGCGACGGAGCTTCGGTCGCGTCGGGTGAAAGCGGATTTGCTGGGG
>JADFRB010000037.1 GCA_022561525.1 Nitrospinota bacterium | reverse complement strand
CTTTGATTAGCTATTGGAGTTCAATATTCAACAGGCCCTGAATACAAGTTTCATCTCCATTCTCGGTAAGGGCCGGTGTTGTGTCATAGAGAAAGGAGCATTTTCCCTGTTGCGGGTGCTTCTAGTCCAGAGTAGTATCGGCCACATCTTTAAATCATCCTTATCGGAGGCGATTCCTGATGGAGAGATTTTGGCATTGGGTATATATTTCAGGGATTTTAGCATTCTGTAGCCTATTCACCTTTACCACAACAGTTTTTCCATTTTCAATTGTAGAACCAAAAGATTCTAGTACGTATTTATCTGGAGAAAAAGTCTCCATCAATCTTGATATCGGCGAAGTTGGGGGAATCACCGCCGTCCACTATTTTTGGTATGCCGATGGTGAAGACATGCTGGAAGAATTGGTTGACAGGAAACGATCCCTTATCTCCACACCTGATCACCACCCCCCATTCGGTGGAACCATTCGAATGCCACGAACTGCCATCGGTACCTATCGCCTGCTGGCGGTGGCTCAATTAGAAGAAGGGCAAGTGGATACGGAGAAATGGGCCGTTTTCGACGAAATCCTTATCCATATTGAACCAAAAGCTCAACTCAAGGACATAGATTTTGAGAATGAAAAACCTCTTCGATTCGGACGAGCCGCATCCGCTCGAGTCTACGACCAAATCGATTTTTTAGGCAAAACACTCGCGTTGCGCGTCATCGGACGATTTTCAGACGGCACGGTTCGCTCCATTCGCAGGAAAGACACCGGGACAGCCTACCTGGTCGACGACGAAACCGTCGTGACGATCAATGACAATGGGCTACTTCGTCTGGTGGGAAACGGAACGGCAATGCTGACCGTCAAAAACCGAGGCCGCGAAGCCGTATTGGAAATTCAGGTCAAAGTCAACACTCAAACCAACCAACCTCCCGTCACAAATCCCGGGGAAAACCAAACCGTGTATTCGGGTGATCCCGTCATGTTAAACGGACTCGCGAGCTACGATCCCGAGGGAGGATCGCTCCAATACCACTGGTCACAAGTCCGCGGCAGTAAAATCTCTCTTCTTGACCCTTACTCGGGAAAGGCCAGATTTTTAGCCCCATTCGTTCCAGAAGAACGACTGTTTCGATTTAAACTACGCGTCACCGATACCCAAGGGGCCGATAGTCTTCCCGCCTACCTAGACATCATAGTTATTCCGTAGTCCCTCACAAGGAATGTTCAAAAAAGTCCGCTCGCCTGCGCGAAGCCGCTTCGGCGGAGCCAGGTCCAGCAAGGCCGCAGCCATTTTGACGAGCGGAGCGTACATGGAGTACGTGAGCACGGCAAAATGGCGAGAACGCCGCTGGCGGCTTTTTTCAACATTCCATCACAGCAATTGCGCCTCTTCGAGTTCACCCCTTTCCTGATCGGCCTGATCCAATAATTCTTTCTCCACGTAAATGGGAGCATCAAAATGGATAGCAAGAGCAATGGCATCTGACGACCGGCTATCAAACACTTTGAGATCACCCTGAATGACCACTGCTAATTCTCCATAATAAATCTGCTCTTTCAGCTTGATTGTAACGTGAGTTACGGAACCTCCATAGGCCAGAAGTATCGTATGCATCAGGTCATGGGAAAGGGGCCGGAAAAACTTTTGCCCTCGTAATGCACCATCAATAGACCCTGCCACCGTAGGATCAACAAAAATGGGTACGACCCGACCAAGGGCTTTGAGTAAGACCACCGGGCCCATTTCGGACATCAACACACTCACATCTTCGATTTGAATCTGGCCGACAGGGAGTGGAGCTTGTGCCAAAGCCAAAGATGGTCCATACCATCCCAGCACGATGAACAGGACCAACAACAGGATTGAACAACGAGATCGCATCACGCCCTCCTTCCTACACAAACGTTCAGCCGGACACAAACGGGTTGTATTCTTGCTCAAACCCGATCTGAGTCTCGGCACCATGACCGGTAATGACCGTGGTCGCTTCATCCAGTGAAAACAAACGTTCGCGAATCGATGTTTCAATGGCCCGCGAGTCGCCACCCCATAAATCCGTCCGCCCGATACCACCCCGAAATAACGTGTCACCCGACAACAACAGATGCTCTTGCGGAAAATGGAAGCACATGGATCCGGGGGTATGACCCGGAGTATGCAGCGCCTGACCTTTGATGGTCCCAAACGACAGCACCTCCTCATCCCGCATGCAATGGTCCGGATCTGGGGCTTGGACAAACGGCACACCAAACATGCGGCATTGTACCTCAAGGATTTTCCACAGATCGAGATCAGCCTCATGTATACCAAGCGGAGCCTGTGTCGCATTCTGAATTTCTCCTGAGGCGAGAAAATGATCCAAATGCGCGTGGGTATGGTATATGCCAATGATCGTCAAACCCAGACGCTGAACTTCGTCCAAGATACGCGTGGCATCGCCACCAGGATCAACAACAATGGCCTGTTTGGTCTCGGCATCGCCCAGGATCGAGCAATTACAGCCAAGTGGTGGAACGGTAAAGGTTTTTCGAATCAGGGCAGCCATGAAACTCCTTTTCCGGCAGGGCATTAAAAAATTCAAAGCGTAGCCCCCCGGCGCTCGGAGGGTCAAGCTTAAGATCAGGGGGCATTCATTTGCATTACTATGCAAAGCAGCCTACAATCCCAAAAATCGGTACTCAAGCTCTCCCCGTGCTAAAAACTTCTCCTTTTGTTTCCTGTGGCTAAATCCAACACTTTCACCTCTATCAAGCTTCCTTCCGGCCAGCTTCCTTCCGGCCAGATTTTTTTTCGGAGAGAGCGTCTTTCCTTTTTCCGTTTGATAGTCCTCCTTTGTGTGTTTCCCATCCTTCAAGGCTGTCCACAAGATAGGATTCCTTTATTGGAAGAAGAAAATACCGAACTCAAAAAACTTGGCGCGAAACAGGAATCCATGATCATTACCCTTCAAGAAGGCAACCGTGTCTTTCAAGAGCAGATTGATCGGCTGAACCAGGAACTACGGGAACAGCAGAAGGAGCTCGATCAAAAAATCAAGGCCGCCCAAGAAACCGGACAGGGCTTGGCCGTGGAACGACATGCTTTGACCCAACAAGTGACCGAATTAACCAGAGAAAATCGCAAACTGACGAACGACACCCAATGGTTGCGCCGTCAACGTGAACTGTTTCGTCAATCGATTTCGACCCACATTTCCGGCGCTAATGCCCAAACCTTCACTATTGGGTTTTCCCCAATGATCGAAGCCACGAAACGGGCGTTGCTTCAACATGGATACTCGATTTTGGCACACATGGCGACTGACCAAAAAGCGGTGTTTGTCACCGAACGAAAAACCTCTGCCTCACCCTCCCTCGAATTGCCAGGTTTTCGCAACCAATATCTTCTCGTGTTGGAAGGAATCGGGCAGCACGCCACTACCCTGAAGGTCAAAGCGCACTATGAAAAAATATCCCAGGAAGGGAAGACGCTAGGGGTCAGCGACAATGAAACAGCCGACATCGAACTGAGAATGATTCGGGCGGTGGAGGAAATTCTTCAGGAATCAGCGAATACCGGACTTGCTCAATAAGCGGTCAAAGCAGCCGTCCCTACCCAACCCTTAGGGCCTATTCTGATTCTTGAAGAGGAAGAAATGGCCACTTGGCCCATGAGCGGTTTCTGAATACCTTTCTCGCCAATCCACCTGCTTGTTGCCTTTATTAGTGTTTATGAAAAAAGAGGAAGCTCGATAGCGAAGGATCTCCTGGGAAGCCAAAGTCAACTCCACCTGTGAACACCCCGCGAGGGAAAGAGAACGCTCTTGAGGAGGGCGGGCGCACGGGTTTCTATGTGTGAAACACCTACGGAGCCTACATCGGTCCACCGGGAGAGTGATCCCACGAAATGACGACTCAGGTTGCCAGGTTCAGGGTTCACGGTTGGCCCCTGTGCATTCTTCATATTCCTTTTGCCACACCTCAATACTCTTCAAACCGTTCAATCTTCATCTTTCTCTAACCCTGAACCATGAACCCCTAAACCGTGATCCCCTGAACCTGAGCAATGACAAAAGATGAGCAACACCGTTATTGCGTGCAGGCACCTCTGGAAAATCTTTGGGAAACATCGCGATGAGGTGTTGAAGACGGTTCAGGAAGAAGGACTCGGGAAAACCGAGGTTCTTGAGCGCTTTCACAGTGTCCTTGCGGTAGCGGATGCCTCTTTTGAGGTCAGACAGGGCGAGATCTTCTGTATCATGGGTTTGTCAGGATGTGGCAAATCCACCCTCCTTCGCCTCATCAACCGCCTCATTGACCCAACCCACGGCCATGTCCTGATTAATGGACAGGACATCAGTCATTTGGATGCCAAGAGTCTGCGCACCCTGCGCTCCGAAACCATTGGGATGGTCTTTCAAAATTCGGCCCTGCTCCCGCATCGAACTGTCCGGGACAACGTGGCCTTTCCGCTTGAACTGCGCCATGTGGCCCAGGCAGAGCGTTCCGAAGCGGCCGAGAAGATACTCGCCCAAGTTGGACTGAGCGGTTGGGAAGATCGAATGCCTTCTGAATTATCGGGTGGCATGCAGCAACGGGTGGGGCTAGCCCGCGCCCTGGCAGCGGATCCGGACATCCTGCTGATGGACGAACCATTCAGCGCCCTCGATCCACTCATTCGACGGCAGCTTCAAAACCAGTTTCTCGAACTCTCTTCGGTGATGAGGAAAACCACCGTATTCATTACCCACGACCTTGACGAGGCCATACGACTCGGGAACCGGATTGCCATTATGAAGGACGGTGCCTTGATGCAAATTGGCACGCCGGAGGAAATCGTGACCAAGCCGGTGGACGAGTATGTCGCGGAGTTCGTACAAGGCATCTCACGGCTTACACTCGTGCATGCCCACACCGTGATGCAGCCAATCGACACGTATCAGGGGGCCGCGGGGGATGACCTTGCCTCACTCCCCACCGCCCCTCCAGACGCAGACCTCAACGAGCTCATCAACCTCTCGGTGGACACTGACAGGCCAATCCTGATTCTGAAGGACCAAACACCCGTTGGCATCATCACCAAACGCAACCTGCTACGCGGCATTCAAGGGGAGAAAGACTATGACGAGTGAAGGTCGAACAGAAGGCACGGGTGAGGCGACCACCCACATCGGCAACTCGAACCCCAAGAGTATTCAACTGATTGAGGCATTTGTTGGCCCACACGCCGACTACTACGTATTTCAGTTTGGGCGAATTTCGCAACTTGGTCTCGCTGGGATTCGTCTCAATTGGGCTGCGACCCTCGGCGGTCCCTTCTGGGCAGCGACTCGGAGCCTCTGGATGATATTTGGGTTTGCCGCCTTGGGGGATGTGATTGGGCTCATCATGATCTCCCGAGCATATTGGTCCTCCAGCCAGGGTAACGGGGTCCTTTCCCTCGGTCTTCTCTTCCTGGTCGCTTTTCGTGCCGCAACCGGCCTCGTGGCCAACGGGGCATACTTGCGGGCCTTCACGCGCTGGAGAAGCCATCGCCATCTTCCACATGGCACCAGTTGGAAGGCAGGGCTCGCCGGGTGGGCACTGGTGCTCGCAATCTATCCGCTAACCGTCTACCGTTTCAGTGCCCCACAGGTCGTTGAGTTTATCGCGACGTTCCCCACCACCCGTTTCATCAAACTCAAGACCGCCCAGGCCATGGATAATGTGGTGGACTGGATGGTCATACACATGGAGACCTTTTTTGACTCGATCACCTTGAGTATCCGAACCGTTCTGAACTTTCTCGAACTCCTGTTCGTCGGGACCCCATGGCCCGTGACCTTTCTGCTCATCATGCTCATGGCCTGGCGCATGGCCGGACCCACCGTGTCGATGTTTAGCGGTGTGGCTCTGCTCTATGTGGGACTGTTCGGCTTTTGGGAAAAAGCCATGAGCACATTTTCCTTGGTTGGGGCAGCAGTGTGTCTTTGCCTGATACTGGGCGCACCATTGGGAATGTGGTGTGCCAAAAACAGGCGTCTGTATGCTCTGCTCAGGCCCATTCTGGATGTGATGCAAACCATTCCCAGCTTCGTCTATCTGATCCCGGCTGTGGCCTTCTTCTCTATCGGGAAGCCGCCGGGGATTCTGGCAACGATTGTGTTTGCGATGCCGCCCTTGATCCGATTGACGGCATTAGGAATCATGCAGGTCCCTGACTCGGTTCGCGAAGCCGCGGTGGCATTCGGGGCAAGCCCCCGCCAACTCCTGTGGAAGGTTGAAATTCCCCTGGCCCTCCCATCCATCATGGCCGGGATCAATCAGTCCATCATGATGAGCCTGTCCATGGTCGTGGTGGCCGCCTTGATCGGCGCAGGCGGATTGGGGTACGACGTGTTGTTCGCCCTTCAGCATGTGGAAACCGGGAACGGTATATTGGCTGGGGTAGCCATTGCTCTCCTCGCCATGGTTCTCGATCGGATTGTACAAGGATCTCAAAAATGGTCAGAAAGAAGTTGATCGGCCATTCAACTTAAAAGAGGCGCCATGAAGAAGCTCTCTCCCATACTCATTCTCCTCTTGGCTTTTAACACCATTACATGCACCGATACCCCCTCAAGGGAAAATATCGTCATTGGGGAAGTGACGTGGGATGGCGGGCTCGCTATCGCGCATGTTCTCAAAACCGTCCTTGAAACCAAATTGGGCATCGAGGTGGAACTTATTATGGCCGATCAACCTGTGATCCTCAGCGCCATGGATAAAGGGGATGGTGGTATTGATGTTCACCCGGACTTTTGGATGCCGAACCAAGCCGGGCTATGGAACAAATATATTGCGTCGGGTTCACGGGAAACGATCCTGGTCAACCAAACCCCCTACCATGGAGTGCAAGGGATGTTCATCCCCCAGTATCTACAAGACAAGTATGAGCTGAAATCAGTCGCCGACCTCTCCAATCCTACGATTGCAAAGCTGTTCGACAGCGACAGCAATGGCAAGGGTGAGTATTGGGCCGGTGCCCCTGGGTGGGCCTCAACCAATGTGGAAAAAGTGAAGGCCAGGAGCTATGGGTACGACCAATTTTTTGAGTCTATAGAGGTCCCTATGGCTGTGTTCCAGGCCAAACTGAAAACGGCGTATTCCAGAAAGAAACCGGTTCTCTTTTACTCCTGGACCCCCGAATGGATTCACACCACGTACGACTTGGTGAGGCTTGAAGAGCCTCCTTTCGACGGGTTTGCCATGGAAAGCAAGAAGGACGATCCCCTCTTTAATCCCGCTGGCTGCTGGAAGATGTACCAACCGAAAGATGACCTGGATTGGTACGAAAAGAGCCGCATTACCTGTGCATGGCCAGATGCTGACGTCTATATTGCCTATTCCAAATCCCTCACCAGCCGTGCTCCCCAAGCCGCACAGTTTTTCAATCAGGTGGCATTCTCTTCTGATATGGTGGGCGAGTGGATCACCCAAATGGTGTTGGAAAAACGAGATCCCGTTGAGATGGCGAGAAAGTGGGTGGTCACCCATCCCGAAATTGTCAACGAATGGGTCAAGGGAATTGAGGGCTTGGCGAACCAGAGTTCCGCACTCCATTGATTGACATGGGTGCCCTTAAGATGGCCCAGCCACAGGACATTGTGACCTGGGACCGTGGTTAGATCATGTCAGGCAGGCTCCTGGCATGTATTAACTTGCAAGTAATTGTTCCTGAAGGGTTTTTTCTGGAGCAATTCTTGGCTAATACATCGAACATCCTGTATTAATGCTTTTTTGCCAGCAAGTTAATACATGGTGTCTAACAATGGGACCGGAAACAATATGAAATAAAATTATTCAATGTTTTCAATAAGTTAGATTTACATTTTGATTTATAACGGTCAGCGGTGGCCTGATTATCAAGCCCTTCGATAATCAAGCGGCTTCCTGGTTTGTTGATCACTAACACGGAATTGTAGTAGATTCGTTTGGGGTCAGAAGGGCACTTCGAGTTTTTCACCCATTTCGAAGAACTCTCTTTCTCTCCCTCTACTTGCCAGCAAGAATTCCCAAAATTTAGGGAAGTCGGCATTCCAAAGTAATGACCCATTTAGGGGCTACCGGCGAAAGTGGGTGGGGTTCCACCCATACGGTACGTTTTATCGACAGGTAACCATTTCATCACTCACTGAGAAATGGTCATGTACCTTACTCCCAAGGCGGAAGTAGGTTCGTTTGAATATTACCAAAAGGCTTGTGGGCAATGGTTCCACAGTAAGGGTCTGTCAGACAATTAACGGATCAATTCGCGCCCAGATTTGGGTCAGATTTGGTCGGCCCGGACTGAACGAAGCCGGAGCATACTTGCGGTCTGTGAGGATTTCGTGAGGGAGGAAGCGGCCAAAGGTGGCCCGAAGATGGAATGCGAATTGATTCGTTTATTGTTTGAAAGACCCTAAAGGAAAAATTTGATGCAGCCACTCGATCCCGCGACTCTCAATACCCTCACCGACTATGAAGATTATTCCGTCACGTCGCACTCGTATGACACCACAAGACGGCCTATCGGGGTGGAAGTCATTTTGGGTTGTTTTGCTGCCACCAATACTCCCCCGCTACAGGAACAAGTCATTCTCGATGCTGGGTGTGGGACGGGGAATTATCTTCAAGCCATTCATGACAAGGTCGGAATCTGTCATGGTATTGAAATCAATGACGGGATGTTAGCTCAGGCTCAAAGCAAACTCGGCAATGGCTCTTCCGTCCACTTTGACCATGGCAGCCTTCTTGAACTTCCCTATCCTGACGAGTTCTTTGATGGAATCATGTGCAACCAAGTTATCCACCATTTGGATGATCCCATGCCCACAGAGGACTTCCCCAACGTGAAGACCATGCTCTCCGCCTGCTACCGCGTCCTTCGTCCTCATGGTGTGTTGATCCTGAATATGTGCAGCCGCCACCAGCTTCTTGATGGGTTTTGGTGGGCCGATCTCATTCCCCGGGTTGTCGAGCAAATGGCTGCTCGCATACCTTCCCTGGAACTCACAGGAAAAATGCTGGAGGCTGTCGATTTTCAACTAGGCGGTCTCATTGTTCCCCTTCATGAGGTCCTTCAAGGACCCTCGTATTTCGATCCAAGAGGACCATTAAAAAAATCCTTTCGCGACGGGGATTCCACCTGGGCCTTATTGTCAGAACAAGAATTACAGACGACCTTGGAGCAAATACGAACCCTGAATGAGAATGGGGACATTACCCAATACCTAGACGAACGAGAGAAACGGCGAAAGCGCGTCGGACAGACAACCTTCATTTTTGCCAGAAAATAATTTAAATACCGATAAATTCAGAGACGAACTTGAAAAACAAAGTGTCAAAAGATTAAAAAGAGCTCCTCAAAGAATTAGATACTACAAAAAATCTGATTAAAAACAGTTAATTCTGAGGCAATTTCTGTAAATCTATAGTTTTACCCATGACTACCAAAATATTTCCTCTTTCCAAAATATATTTTGCTGGCGGATTAACAGTTAACTCTTCAGCAGGTCCTGCAGCA
>JADFRB010000036.1 GCA_022561525.1 Nitrospinota bacterium | reverse complement strand
GGTTTTTCGATTGAGGCCCGTTCAAAGATGGCCCGAAGATTGGATGCGAGATTGTTCAAGTTATTTTCTCGCAGGTCCTAAGCCTCCACCATTCTAGCCATTTTCATCTTTGACCCCATTTTTATCTTTCACTATGCACGCCAATATCTTACACGGCTGTTTTGCACCCAACTGCCGTTTCTAGGCTGAACCACCTCACAATGTGCACAAAAAGACCCCTGGCCCGTATGAATAGTGACGTTCGCCTATTTGGGATGGATGGAATGCATGAGGGGTGTAAAAAAATTACCACGTGTAAAAAAATTTACCATGGTGGTTGCTGCATTCCTTTCACACACTCTGGTAGGTGCTCACTCCTGTTTCTCGTTTCTGCTGATTCCTTTCCTACCCCTGTCAAAAAATTTGACACGTCATTTTTTTTACAGAACTCACTGATTTTGTTGGCCAAACTACACGTTCTACGTCAATTCACGTATTTCACTGTCGGTAGACTTTACAGTTTTCAACGCTCAGCCTCACCTAGTTATCCCAGCCCTTCAATAGTGTTCAACACCATCACACAATATTTCGCTATAACGGCCTGCCAATGAGACCCAACTCACCAAAGCCTTTTGCTGTCAAAATTTGGCATACCTTATGCAAAGTACATAAGCAATATGACGGACGAACCGGAAGGTAACTCAGAACTATTACCCCGCGGTTCTCTCCAACAACAATATTACTCACACTAAGGAGGTTGCCCATGAAAACCTTAACCATTTCAGCATTAACCCTTAGCATTTTCACCTTCTGTGCCATGCCCGCGTTCGCGGACTTTATCGGTCCCTATGATGTGAGCAACTGGACATCATCGACCGAGTATGGAGGGTCCATTAATCTTAGTGGAGCCCCCACGTCGATTACCCTGATCAGCGGTGATGGGCGAGTTGTGACAAATAGCAGCCAAGATTTCACCATCGCAGCGGTGACCGATGGCTTCGTCAGCTTCAATTGGGCCTTTTCCACCATTGACTGGGATACCCATTGGGACCCCTTCGGCTATTTGCTCAATGGTATCTTTACCCAGCTCACAGAGAACCGCGGACTGGATACCCAAAGTGGAACAGCATCCTTTGCCGTACTGGCCGGGAATGTCTTTGGATTCCGTGCCTATTCAGTAGATTCCATTTATGGATCAGGGACCACGATCATCTCCAACTTTTCCGCCCCAGGGAATACCACCCTGAATAACTCCGTTGTCAATCCTGAGCCCAGCACGATAGTTCTCTTAGGCACTGGCTTAGTCGGACTCATTGGCTACCGGATGAAGAAGAAAGGAGCGTAAATAAGTTATTGATACACCTGTCACACAAACAACGCGCCTCATCGTTTCGGCGATGAGGCTTTTTTGTTAGTACTTATTCCTCAAACACAATCACACACGTCTCCAAGTATCATTCACGTAAGGATTGAATAACATGATGCCTGGTTGCCCAGAGGCAGGAAGTTTCTCCCCTGAGCAATCCCTAGCCCGATACGGTCCTGGATAACCAGGCTAGATCCTGTCGGAGGAGTGCAAAGACAGGGTAAGAATATGGTACAGTTCTTCCCAAAGACCATCTATTTTCTTGAGGTTCTCCTTCTCAATCTGCAGCTTCTTTTTCGACTGAGACAATATAGATTGGCTCCCCGTCCCCACCAACCCCAAAAGGTGACACAATGAATCTTCATCAACGTGGTGCAGAACTTATCAGCCAACTGAAGGACCTCGTGTTAGAAGTTCTTCGAAGTCATCCTGACGCAGGTGTTGGGGGCCAAGGTGTACCTCAACGAGAAATTGCTCGCCGAGCTGGGCTCCATAGCATAGGGGCTGTGGAGTTAGATCATACCTGTCAGGAAATGCTGAGATTGCTTCACAAGGACGGCAAAGTTGAGCCTGCGGAAGAAGCTGGTCAGCCTGAAGAGGAAGTTCGGTGGCAGCTTACGGAATCATCCCTTGAGGTGCTGGACCGTCACGCCTGTCAATAGTGAAACAAGGCACATTGCACACACTGTTAAATTGTCTGACGGTAATTCAGGTAGGGTGACACGGTAAGTTGTTGAAAGCGGGTAGACTACAGAACCAGAGATGACTCAGAGGACGAAGTGTGTGTAGATCACACGGTGATCCCTCGTTTGAGGAATAGACAACACGATAGATTCATGAGACAATACACCTAGTTAAAAGTTGTGATGGTTCCCCTCCTGGAAAGGCTCACTTGGTCTCAAAGCCGAGTGGGCCTTTTCTTTTGTTTAATTTGGGGTCAGACTCGAATTACATCTCCACGTTTTATCATAAGGCGAAGCCAACTAAAGGAAAAATGGGGCGCAACTGATACCTGTTCATTCTCCAAACTGCCAAACGAAAGAAAAAAGATGGTGCCCCCGAGACGATTTGAACGTCCGGCCTGCGGTTTAGGAATAAGATGAGGGGGAATTGCTCAACGCTAGTAAAGACGGGCAATTCCCTCTCCCCGTCTTCCCATACGCAGATTGCCTCTTTGCCTGACTTTGCCTCTCTCTGCCTCTAATCCCACCCTTTTGTCTGTATTTTAACACCTATTTAACACTAACCTAGATGAGTCTCATTAGGACGTTCACGACTGACTGTGTCGGTGGTGTATTAGCTTCCGGCTGAATGTAGACACCCCAACCCCAATTGGGCACACCCCCCTCCCGCCCTCGTACGATAATAGGTCCGCGAGGCTCTCCCCACACGGAAAAACGTGACTACGTATAATTATGTAGTACGGCCATGACCACTTGAGTGAGGCAAGGTCCGTCAGTGATTGAGTTAAGTTTTATGCAAGTTAAGGCTGGGTATTGTCACAGCTCTAGTAGTTCTGATTCGCTAGTTCATCCGATTCTTGTATGAAGGGGCGTTGACATTCTTTTCCGTATGGACTCTACTCTTGAATTGTTGAGCGGAACAATTTTATCGTAGGGAATTTCTATGTCTCGTACTATTAACCCGGCAATTAAATGCATTGCATCTAGGCAGCATAGGCAATTTTCGGATGATGGAAGTATTTGCTCACTCGAGCTGGCGAGTGTTGCAACATGCGCATGTGCACACGAATGGTTTTCTTCAAGGTGGCCGTATCCCTGACCGGGGGCTTGGCATGAACACCGGCTTTCAAATCACCGTTTCAATATTCATCTGGATTCATTTCGGGTGAGTACGCGGGGAGAAAGAAGACTTCAAGGTTCTGTGCATGGCGTTTCTTGGTTAACCACGCCTTGACGAGCGTGGCATGGTGGACCCGCAAGTTGTCGAGGATCAGAAAGATCTTCTTGTTTGCAGCCTTGATCAGCTGCTTGAAAAACTGAAGCAGCCGTTGGGCGTTCATGGTGCCACGGTAAATCATAAAGCGCACCTTGCCTTGGTTGGTCACCGTCGAGATCATATTCATTGAAGCCCGCTTCGCAGACAGCCGAATCACTGGGGTGTGGCCTCTGGGCGCATCACTGCGGCCCTGTTGGCTGTCATTGCGCAGCCCCGTCTCATCGCCCCAATGAATCTCCGCCTGTGCCTGCTTGGCTCGAGCCGCAATGGCGGGGTAATCGGTGTCGAGCCATTGGCGCACCGCAGCGGGACGTTGCTCATAGGCACGCTTCAGGGGCTTTTGTGGGGTGAACCCCCAGCGGGTGAGGTATTCTCCCACCGTGCGAACCGGCATGCTGACCCCCAGGCGTAGCGTGATGAGTTCCTGCACCGCCTGACGAGTCCACAGTGCAAAGGTCAGCTTGTATTGATCGGGGGTTTTGTCACAAATCAATCGCTGAATGGCCAGCTCCTGCTCAACCAACAGGGTGCGCTGTTCCCCGACACGCCGACCACGTCGCTGGGCTCGGAGGCCTTTGGCCCCTTCCTGTTCATAGGTCTTCCACCATGTGGCGACGGTATTGCGGTGGACCGCCACCATGGCTGCAATCGCCACAAAACTCATCCCTTTCTGTTTGAACCGGATGGCTTGCTTTCGTAATTGCTCTTGGGCTGCTGGGAGTAGTGTCCGGGCATCTTGTGTATTCATGCCACGAGTATACAGGGTTGTTCCCGCAAAAGCACGCTATTTAATTGCCAGGTTAATAGCCCCACGATTCTTTAAAATGCATGACGGCTTGATTGATCGCATCGCTACTCGCCACGGCTCGCATCACGTCATGAGCTCGATCCTCTCTGGTAGGGTAGATCGGAGGAATTTCCAGGCCCCGGCGCACCACGGGATAAATATTCGATTCGAGAGGGACGTCCAGTCGCTCCAAAGAGGCCCAGGCTTGGCCATCCACCTGGATAAGAGTCTGGCCAGTCTGAACATCCACCAACGCCAGCTCGGCAAGGGCAAGGTTTTCAGCTCGATAGCCCACCAACAATCCTCGCAGTGCCCCGCCAGAAATTGACCCTCCTAAGGGGAGACGATCCGGCACCTCGATTTCGGTACTCGAAACCACGGCGAGGACCACATAATCCACCTGCTGGTCTTTGGCCATCTGAAGCAACGAGGCAAGCTCCGTAGGTAGGGTTGATGGGATGGGAGTGTCCAGTCCTACGAGCACCATGGGAACTTCTTTGGTCAACTGAAATTGGATATGTTCCTTGATGGCATCAAAGGACTCTGCCGACAGTTGAGGCGCCGAATCATGAGCGGACGTGTCGTTAATCACCACGAGTCCGGCCCTGACATCTCCATGTTTCGCCATCTTCGTTTCGGCGGGTGAAGAAGACATGGGACCAAGGTAGGTTGCCAAACGACCCTGCGGCCATCCAGTCGAACATCCCACCAACGACATACACATCAGACCCGCGACTAACATCATGCGATACGTCCCCATGAGAGCCTCCTTTGTTTATGCCAGTTGCTGTTGCAATTTAAAAAATCCGTTAGAATTATTCTCGCGGGCGGCCTACCCAAAGGTCAAGGGCTTGTGACAGAAAAAACGATTAATCTGGATGTTGCATCGAAGAAAGCCATCAGGTACGTTATTGTGGCATGAATAGACCCCTTGTAGCACTCAGATCAATCCTGACGTTGGCGGCTATTTTATCCCTTAATGGCTGCAACAGCATAACCATGCCCGAGCTCAGCATGCCGGAAGTGAACCTGCCCGAAATCGGGTTTGGGAAGAAATCCGAGCCAAAACTTCCTATCTCGGTTTCCTTTGCCTTTGATCCGAGTGTGACGCAAGCGACCTTGGAAGTTGATGCCTGTGGGTTGCCCTATACGATCAACACGGGCGAAATCATTCCACAAGCTTTTTTAGCCATCGGCAAAGAACGGTTTGCATCTGTGACGGCCTATTCCGGATCAGGGCAAGCGGTGCAGGCGGCACAACACAGTGACCTGACTGTTCAGGTGCAGCTCGTTCATCAATCGTTTCAACCAGCCACCAAAATAGCTCAGGAAGATACGTACATCGCCTTTGTCAATTTGCAGATGCTCGCGATTTTCATGGATTCCACGGGAAAAGAACTCGCTCAGACACCTCTAAATTATAGTGCCCAAGCTTCGATTTGGGCGCCTGCCCTCACGAGTAATTCCGTTTCCTGTGTCACAGGAACATTTGACGACGAAATGAGTAGGGCTGCAGGTGAATTGGCCAGACAACTTGTCAGCATCGTTCCCCAACTCACCGGACAAGAATCTCCATCACCGTTAACCGCCCAAGTGTCACAAAACCAATTTCGCACACCATCCTTACCGGCCTTGAAATTTCGAACCATGCTCAAAGATGGCAACAACAATCTGATTCTGGAAGGTGGGGAGGTGTTGGTCTTACAAATTGAAGCGACCAACTCCGGGGCCCAGCCATTATTGGAAGTCAATATAGAATTGAAGGGAAGCCAAACGCTTCTTCAGGCGTTTTCAGAAATGACGCCCCTTCCCATTTCCTTTGGTGATTTTCAGCCTGGAGAAACAAAAACCATTGAAGTGCGCGGGCGGATGCCCTTTCAAGTCCCGGAGAATAAGGGCGAATTGGTTGTGACTTTAAAGCCGCGCGATGGGTCCATTGTTGGATCGCACCGAATCTTAGCCGCCCTTCAGTCCGCAACCCCAACAACCGGGCAAGGAAATTCAACGCAATTTACCTCAAAGGCTCCTCAGCAAAAAATCGATCCATCGGGAAATACATATGTCGCGATTCTCATTGGGTTGGATCAGTATCGGGAAAAATGGAAAAAGGCTTATAAAATCCCAAAAGGTCAGCTCCAAGCACTCAAGGATACCTTACAAACAACCGGAGTGTTTTCAGAAAAAAATATTCAGGTTCTTCGAGGGTCTCATGCCACCAGAACCGATATCGAAGAGGCCCTGCTGTCTTGGGGAAGACAACGTTTAGGAAAAGACTCCGTATTGATTTTTCATTTTTCCGGACAAGCCTTGAGCCACCCAACCACAGGCGAGGTCTATCTTGTGCCCTTTGAAGGATCCCCCACCGCCTCCGCTAAACGGCTTATTTCCCTTCGCACCCTTCAACGGGTGTTGGGAAAAATGGGAAATCGATTGACCTTGCTCATCCTTGATACGCCGGCCACCCCACTGCTTCGTCAGGTGGGAACCATTGGAGCCAACGGGTCGATTCCCATCAAATGGACAAGCGGCCTTGCTCTTTCCTCACAGGGAGGAACGAAAGTTATTCAAGTTCGTCAAAAATTTCGTCGAACGAATGAGGGGCCAGCCGAGCTGCTCGCTGGGCTTTTGGGAAGAGCCGATGCCAACGGCAATGGAACCATTACCGTAGAAGAGTTTCTTGAAGACATCAAACCCAGAGCTGAAATAACCTCCGCCCCCTCAAAGAATTCCCCTGAAGCCTTAATCCCACTAGCACGGTAATTTTCTCCCGTTTGGTTTTCTTCCAATTAGAACCGCATCAACCTAAAGTCCTTTCCCCCCTCTGGCATTCTTTCTTGTGTAGCCGCGCGATCTAATCGCGCCCTCTTTTCCCCGCAGCAATGGCCAATAACGCCAGGAAGAGGCAGCGTGAGACGCTGCAGCTACAATGCTACTCTTTTGTAGTTGCGCCGTCTCACGGCGCCCTCTTCCAAGAACCATCAGCCACTACCCCTACAATGTATAAAACTGTTCGCAATTTATCTGGTCGATTAGGGGATTATTGACAACGTACTCACGAATTTGGCGCAGGGCCATTTCATTTCGAATCACATGCTCATAGTAATTGGGCTGCCAAATGGAACGCCCCAATCCCCATGCCCGCGTCACCCAAGATTTAAAAGCCTGAATCACCTGACCCAGGGATTTATCAGACGATTGAATGATAAAAATGACATGGAGGTGATTCGGCATCACCACAGCCTGATCAATCGTGATACCAGGAAAGAATAGAGGAATTTGCTCTATTTTCTCTTGGATAAGGGATTTGTCTTTTTCTGAAACAAAGTAAGATTTTCGATCTTTGGTACAAAGCGTCACAAAGTAGTACCCGTTCTCACGATAATCATAGTCACGCAATCGAAGGTGTTTGCGGTATCGCAGGAGGTGGGATTTTTCGGACATATTTGGCCTTCAATCGCCTAAGCAAAAGCCCGGCCATCAATGAACAAGAAGGCAGCATAAGATACTGCCCCTAAAGAATTTGTTTGTAGCTGCACGATCTCATCGTGCCCTCTTCTCACGCAGCAATGGCATATGACGCCAGGGAAGAGGCAGCGTGAGACGCTGCGGCTACACAAACACCATTCACAATAAAAATCCCCGCTGAAGGTTTGGCTTCAGCGAGGATCGGGTTACAAGATGGGCACTCCCTCTCACATGGTTGATCAGTTTCGACTTTCGTAGACCGAGAGCTTGGCTTCCAATTTGACCAGCCGTTCTCGAAATTCCAAGGTCAGGTCGATTTTCTCATCCAGTCGTCGAAATTCCGATCGCATTTCCTTGTGAAGTGAATCAATCTTGCCTTCCAGCTTAGCCCCTTGTGCGTCTATTTTGTCTTCCAGCTTAGCCCCTTGTGCGCCAATTTTGTCTTCCAGGCTGGCGCCTTGTGCGTCAATTTTGTCTTCCAGCCTAGCGCCTTGCAGATCAATCTTTTCGTCCAGCCGTTTGATTTCGGTTTGGACGTTCTTCATCTCCGCCTTAATTTCGCGGAGTTCCGGAACGACCAGTTCCTGTATGGTTTTTTTGACGTCAACAGCCATAGAACATGTGTACCACGGGAACCATGTTGAAATCCAGGAAAATGGGGTTTTGACTTTCTTCTTCCTTTGGAAATAAGCCCCAAAAACAAGTTGTTGACCGTACTACGGGTTTCCCGTAAATTCAAGCATGGGGTATGAGTGGGACGAAGTCAAAGCGGCGGCCAATTTCGTCAAGCATGGTGTAGATTTTCTCGATGCGATAAAGATCTTTCTTGATTCATGCCGTGTCGAGGAGGAAGACTTTTTAGATAAGGATGGAGAGGCCCGATTCAAGGCTATTGGCCTAGTTGAAGGGTGCGTTTTGGTCGTGCTTTTCACATATCGCAATGGTGACATCA
Organism: Nitrospinota bacterium; assembly: GCA_022561525.1. GTDB lineage: Bacteria > Nitrospirota > Nitrospiria > Nitrospirales > UBA8639 > Nitronereus. The sequence continues at coordinate 1,010 of JADFRB010000036.1, read as the reverse complement.
GAATCATTTCAGCAAGAAAGGCAGAGAGCTATGAGCGAAGAAAATATCACGAGGGTTAAGCTGGACCCGAAAAATCCCCCACGTGGGAAAACTGATTGGAAGCGGCTTGATGCCATGACCGATGAAGAAGTCCACGCCGCTGCACTGTCAGATCCTGACAATCCACCGCTGACCGAAGAGGCGCTTACCCGGTTTCGCCGGGTTCCTGATGTAAAAATCATTCGGGAGCATCTGCACATGACTCAAGAACAGTTCGCGACAACCTATCAATTATCGGTTGGGACAGTACGCGACTGGGAACAGGGGCGGTATTGTCCCGATCAGGCCGCAAGGACTCTTCTCAGAGTGATTGAGCAGGATCCTGAAGCCGTGAAGCGTGCATTGGTCACGGCTGGTCCGTAGGGTAAACCATGTATTCTGTATGATCCTTTTTGAGTTTTCGAACACTTCGCCTCCTTATTTTTTTCTGTGCTGCAGCATCTCATGCTGCCTCCTCCATGCGTCGGTGGTCCATGATGCGCGGAAGAGGCACGATGAGATCGTGCAGCTACACAAGAATTAAGGCCCGCACGAGTGCTAGGTTCCACCCTGCCACTGGTCCAAAAAAATCCCCGCTGAGGTTTTGGTCTCAGCGGGGATCAAGTCCAACAAAAGTAGAACCCTCTCAACATAGAGCTCAGTTCCGGCTCTCGCAGACTGAGAGTTTAGCATCCAATTTTTCCAGGGGTTCTCGAAATTCCAAAGCCAAGTCAATTTTCTCGTTCAGTCGTCGAAATTCCGACTGCATTTCATTGTGAAATGAATTCATTTTCTCCTCAAACTTCGCCCCTTGTGCATCAATCTTGTTGTCTAGCTTAGCAATCCAGGACATTTGTGGTTATCATTTCCTTCTCCCTCTATCGGGTTTTCGTGCAAATGGGATAAGTCAGGTATTTTGGTTGAAGGCTAACGGCTAAAGGCTATCACTCATAAATTGGTCCTAAAAGCCTTCGGCCTTCAGTCTGCAGATC
>JADFRB010000035.1 GCA_022561525.1 Nitrospinota bacterium | reverse complement strand
ATGAAAGGCCATGGAGAACACCCGCAACCCTGCATTATAGAGAGTCCGGGTGACGTGTTGATGTTCGGTAGAGGAGTAGCCTTCTGGTGAAAGCCAGCTTTTATTGAGTACGTTTAATCGCGCCAAGATTCCTGGAATTCGCAATGAGGTGAAGAAGGAATTGGACGCCACGGGGTGAAGTGCCGGTCCTACATGTCTGAGCAGTCCTGTATAGCCGACGGTTAGGGGTAGTTCCAGAAGTTGCTTGTCTTTGCCAAACCAAAACGGCCAGGAAGAATTGTCAGAGTAATCTGGCCCATCTTCTGAGGCATAATTCATGTGTGGACACACGCTGAGATCGATTTCATAGCCGAGCTCTTCCAAAATCGTGGTGGTATTGGGGCCAACGCCATAGCGTCCGGCTTTATAGATTGTCGGGCGAGTACCAAAATGCTCTTCGATGCATTCGGTGAGCACCAGGAGTTTAACTTTCTCTAAGGTCATGGAAAGATTTCCGGCAAAAGAATTTCTTCGATTGACGACTTCCTCAAACGGAGGATTCACCCAAGGGTGCAAATGAGTGCCGATGATGCACCGCCCGTCTCCATGAATTTCGGCTAGTGATGTGTGTCCATCCGGTTGTGACGCCACCGGGTAGTCAATGACGTAGACAGGGGTGATTCCATATTCATCGAAGACCGTCTGAGCTCGTCCAATCCATTGCATGGCTTGAATGGATGTATTCTCGCGAGCAAAGTCCCGAGACCAATCGAACTCTTCTTCGGTGTCAATCACCACCGTCAGACGAGGTTTCTCGTGAGAAGCTATATTGCAGTAATCAGATGGTGCGACGTTAAACATAAGTAATGTGGCTCATTGGCCAGCAATGAACAGGAAATGCCTTTCCCTTATCAGGGCTATGTGGCAGATCAGGCTCTCCACTGACATGGCTGTGGGTACTATATCGGTAGAAGCTCTTCGATGGTTTATATCGTTTTCCGTTTCAGGGCTGTGCTGGGGGGAGAATGGCCTGGGTCAGAAGATTCTCGGCTCATTAAACAGTGGCAACCGCCAACTCCAGCTCCTCATTGAGGGTCGTCACCGGAAGGAAGACTGTCAGGGGTTCCCGGATAGGTTGAAATAGGGAAAAATTGTGGAGGCGGATCAACATAGTGACCGTGACCGGTTGGCCTTTTGGTAAAACCGTGGCTCCTGATTTGGCGCGAATATCCTCGGCCAAGACCATGGGCGGGCTCAGGTCAGCCATGTCGACCTCTTTGGTTTTAAGAATGCTCTTTTTGGAAATCACCCGAAGGTTATGGAGCACCACTGGGTCATACTTTTTGACATGGATGCGAAGGGTATCCATGGCTTGTTGTTTTGAGTATCCAGTCGATTCGAGGGCGTCCATATCAATGGCAACTTTGAGAATTCGCGATTCCAGGGGAATGGTGTCCAGTTTGTCTTGGTGGGCTGGATTATCGAGAACGTGTTCTTGATGCTCGATAATGTCGGCGACTCTATCCATTCGAGGAATCTTCCGAATCATGTCCGCTCCAATCGAGGGGTATTGATCATAGAGTTGCGCTTCTGTATGGCCCAATTCCCTTCCCCTTGCCAGGTTGTGTAAAATCTCTGGTGGAAACGTAATGCAGCCTATTTGAGAGAGCATGGCGGCGACTTCCAATTGCCAGATCTCCGGGAGCTCCATCTGTTTCGCAATGGCGGTGACATATCGGGTAATGCGAATGGAACGACTAAACACTTCCGGATTCATGATGGACAAGACCTGGGTTATGGCTGCCAACGATCCAATCAAGGTGTGCTCTAACACCTCTTTTTCGCTACGAATCCGGAGAAGGCTTTCACGATCGGCGGCTTCAATCCGCCGTTGCTGTTCCTGAATCGCTTGTCGTAACTGATGTTTTTCCAGAGCGTTGGTGATGGCGCGGTGAAGAATCGTTGGAGCCAGCGTCGCCTTCGACAGATAATCGGCAATGCCGGATTTCATGGCTTCGACCGCTGTGTGTTCATCGCCATTGCCTGTGAGAAGGATGACGGGCTTTGTATAGCCCATGCCTTGGATTTCCCGAAAGGCTTCGATGCCGGTTTTGGCGCCTAACCGAAAATCGAGGAAGAGGAGGTCCCCTGGGTTATGCTGGAGGGCCCTCATCCCAGATAGTAAATCACCATAGCCGTGAAAGGTCACGTGAGTGTTGGGGATTTCTCGAAGGAATTCTTCCAATATACGCAGGTCGTCGTCATCATCATCGATCGCCTGAATCATCAGTGTCGTGCTCATCGATTTCCTCGTTGGACAAGATCCATAGGTTGGGTCCCTTTAACTCCTTTGGGATGGTTCACTCGGAATGTGTCCCCGACGATTGGCCTCTTCCTCAAGTTCTCGGATTGCCTGTTGAACCTCCCCAGCTCGTTCTTCTTGCAGCGCGGCCAGCATGTCGAGTTGTTGTTTGGTGTGGACATGCTGATTCCAACGTTCCGTTAACGATGTGGCCAATTGCATCACTTCGATGGCTTCAAAAGGCTTTCGGAGAATCAGGAGCTGATCCGGGTGAGAGAGACGAGTCAGCAGGTGGTCCCAATCATGGTCGGAGTAGGCGGTGCAGATCACGATTTGGATGTCCGGGTCGACCTGCCAAATCTGTTCAATGGTCTCGGCGCCATCCCATCCCGGCGGCATGCGCATATCCACAAACGCCATCGCATAGGGGCATCCGTTGTGCATGGCCTCTTTGACCATCTCAAAGCCTTGTTCCCCTTGGTCCGCACAGTCGAGGTGAAAATCAATGCGAGGCGTTGGAGGTTCGGAACCCCCGAAGAGCTGAGCGCGCGCTGCATGAAAGTCGTTGCCGGGCGTTGGTGGCAAGAGAATCTTCCGGAAATCTTCATGAATGGCCGGATTATCATCTATCACTAACACCCTTCGATTTTCCGCGGCTGCTGTCATGAGGCATGCACCTCCACAGGTATGAAGGGAAGATCCAGGGTAACCCGAGCCCCTTGCCCTTTGCCATCACTGAACGCGTGAAGTGTTCCCTGTAAGGACTTTGCAGCCAGGGCACTGCTATGCAATCCCCATCCATGGCCTTCCGGTTTCGTGGTAAAGCCTTGAGAAAAAATCCGTGTGAGATGCTCCGGATTGATTCCGACTCCTGTATCGTGAACAGAGAGTTGGATTCGGTGATCTTCGGGGGACTGGTCGATTGTCAGGCTCAGACAATGGGAGTCCCCGGGGTTTTCGATCATGGCATGTGTGGCATTTCGAATAAGGTTAACCAAAATCTGTAGGATTTGATGCTTGTCAGAGATGATAAGAGGAGTATCGGCATAGTTGCGGACAATTTTAACGTGATGCTGTGAGAGTGGGCTGAGATTGATGCTGAGGGCTTGCTCCATCAATTCAGAGACGACAACGGGTTCGGAGTGATTGATCGATGTGGTGTTGGCCTGCTGGGCTCGAATGATGTGCTTGACATGGTCGAGATTCTTGGTCAGAGCCTGTATTTCTTCGAACATGGCCTGATGTTGGGTTGCTAGGTGTTCACCGAATTTGGCCAAGTAGGGGAAAATGTGTTTGCCCTGTGAATCCTGTGTGAGAAATTCGGCCAAATCGTCATGATGGGCTTGGACCATCTTCGCAATTTTTCCGATATCATCGGTGTGGGATTCGTGCAAAAACTTGACCAGTTGAGTGGCAGACACGTTCATACTGTTGAGGACGTTCCCCACATTGTGCAACACATTCACAGCCACTTCAGCCATCCCCAATTGACGTGATGTTTCCAGGAGTTGCTCCGTGAGGATTTCACGCTCGATCTCTGCGTTTCGTCGTTCCAGGGCATACCGAATCGATCGTTCTAAGCCGGAGGCGGTGAGTTCACTCTTGAGCAGATAATCAACGGCGCCGGTTTCCCCGGCCATGATGTCTACATGACGGTCATCTTGACCCGTCAGAAGAATACAAGGGGATGACGATTTGATTGTTCGAACGTATCTGACCAGGTCAAGGCCCGTGTGGCGGCCTAGGCGATAGTCGAAGAGGAAAATGTCATAGCGATGCGGATGAATGCGTTGTTTGGCTTCGTCGTATTCAGAAACCCAATCAATCTGGAAGGTGGTGTCTTCAATATCCGACAGCAGATCTTTGACAATCAGATAATCGTCTTCATCATCTTCGACGAACAGAATATGGACCTGAGAATGTCGCATAAGTTTGCGGTCGTGCATGCACTACTGTACTCGGGTTGATCTTGCGACCTGAGGGCGAGACGATGACCCCGCGGTCTCGACGAAAGCCGTGAGTGGTCCTCCATCGATATTTGTCGACTTCTACGTGAGTTGCTGTTTAATATTTGATCGGTGTTTTAAGCTGGTTCTTAAGGCCCAATGGGGTCTTGGCGGGTCAAAGTCAGGGGATGGGCCTTTTTTGCGGTGATGTCTGTGAGGCCATACCGGTGATCTGGAGTATTATTGATTCGGGAGTTGAACCAGGTGCAACCAAAAATGATCCACGGCCCGGAAGGTGTCTCGATAGCCTTCAAACGTGCTGGGCTTCGTCATAAACGCGTTCGCCCCTTCCTTATACGCCTGGATGATCTCGTCAATGTGCCTGGTGGTGGTAAAGACGATAATAGGAATGGTTTGGAGCTCAGGGTTGGTTTTGACCACCCGCAAGACTTCATGCCCATTTTTCTTGGGCATGTTGAGGTCCAACAGGATAATGCCAGGCCGAGGTGCCGATGGCTGTGTGGTGTAGAGACCTCGATGCAAGACATAGTCCAAGATTTCCTGCCCATCATGGACGAACCGCAGTTCGTGTCCTGACTTGATTTCTTCCCACGCTTCTCGGGCAAGCAGGCAATCGTCGGGGTCGTCATCCGCCATCAAGATGGTTATGCCGGTTTGATGGCCTCGAATCAGCGACAATTGCGGTCTCTTGGTGAGATCGGGAGGAGACCCTACCAAGGAGGGCTGTGTCGGCGTACATTCAACAGTGTGATGGATGACAGTCTTCGTAGAAATCACAAGGTCCCTCTTACTTCATTAAATGATACATCCCATGCCGGATTCTCATTTCCAAATGGAGGTTCGACCATGCCTGGCAATGGATAGTCATCGGTGTCAGAGAACTTCCCACGGTGATACAAATAGTCCAACAGCTCTGCGCCGTCTTGAACAAATCGGATGGTATGGGGATTACCGGATTCTTCCCAGGCATCCTGGGTGAGGAAGCAATCATCGAGATCATCATCGGCCATCAAGACGGTCTTAGAGTGTCGCATCATGGAAGAAACCCTAGCCTATTCTCCTGTTAACGGTTCGCTACGAAGGCGGCAGGCGACTGTTTCTTCAGGTCCAACCATGCTTGTCGTACATCCCGCATCACATTGAGATAGTCGGGGAATGTTGAGGGCTTGGTCACGCACCCATAGGCTCCAAGGACATAGGCTTCGGAGGCCTCCTTGGGGGTTTGTGATGTGCTGAGCACAATGATCGGGATATCTTGCAGTGCCGGGTCTGATTTGATTTCCGCGAGGACTTCCAGGCCGTTTTTTTTCGGCATCGACAGGTCGAGTAAGATTAGTCCTGGACGAGGAGACCTCTCGTGGATGGAAAACTGATGTCGATGATATAAATAATTCAGTAACTCATTGCCGTCTTGCACAAAGCGAAGTTCGTTGCCGAGTCCAGTTTCTTCCCAGGCCTCCATGATAATGAGGCAATCATCGGTATCATCATCAGCAATGAGGACAGGTTCAATGAATCGTGGTGAGTGCATGCTGGCATCTCCTTTACAGCAGGGAGCAATGATCGATCGAAAAAAAAACGCCCACCCTGGATGGGATGGGCGCAATGATGCCAGTAGGGTCATCGTGGCAGCCAGGCGTACCCTGGGAAATGTCGTTCCCTATTCAGGTCCCTTGGCTTTGCGTCCCATCCTCTCGGATAGTTTGCCTTTGTCACCTTGTAGATAGTTGTATCGGTATTCTCAATAAAACCTTAAGTCGTCGCTCGTCGCTGATGTCGAAAAATTGTCGCTCGTCTTTCGTCGTTCGGGACTTGTCGGTGGTCACAAACAACGTTCCTCTTCCCTCTTCACGAACGACATCCTTTACGTTTCACGCCGGCAATTCCAGCTTTAACGTGGAATCAGGAGTCCCCCCTCTGGCAATTTGAGAAATCTGTCATTTCGAGTGGAAGGAGAAATCTCTTTATTGGGACAGGCTCCTAGGATGCGCAAGTCTAGGCTGTGAAAGTTGGGGCGATCGGAGAGGCCTTGGCCAAGCCCACACTGTGTTAAGCCGGGCTTGATGAAGAGATGGACGGATTCGTGTTGTCGGCAAAATATCGAATCATGGAGCGGGGATTCAGATAATCCCATACCCCTTTTGGCAATTGTGTAGGCCGGAGATTTTCTTGATGGAAAGGGTTGCCCCTTCGGCGAGGTCCAAAATGATCGCCTGATTCCTGGGATGTTCTGGCGAATACAGCATGATCAGCGGTCGAAGGCGGTCCACAAGGTTGATGGTACTGCCAAGGCCAATGGATTTATGAGACTGTTGAACATTCCCCTCCCATGGCAAATACATGCTCAAGAGGAAACAGCCAGCATCAGCTGGAGGGAATGTTCAAAAAAGCATGCCCTGAGTCTTTCCGAAGGGTCCGTCCAGCAAGGCCGCAGCCATTTTGACGCGCGGAGCGTACTCTCAGTATGTGAGCACGGCAAAAGGGCGAGAACGCTGCTGGCGGCTTTTTTCAACATTCCCACTGAGAACGTGGAAAAATCAGGAGATTGCAGCCTCACCACACGCAGTGTACACTCCCCACCGCAAGGCAACAGAGGCAATCGGCACGCTGAAATACACGAGGAGTGTTGAGCTCATGAAAGGCAGGAAACCATCGGCGGGCGCCTACACCGACGCCCATGCCCAAAGCGGAATTACCACGCCATTACCCGAGTTAGAAACATGGCCAAATCAATACGCTGGGTATGAGATTACCATCAAGATCCCGGAATACACCGCGATATGTCCCAAGACCGAGCTCCCTGACTTTGGGATCATCACCATCCACTACATGCCTCACAAAACCTGCGTGGAACTCAAATCGTTAAAAGTCTACATTCATGCCTACCGCAACATTGGCATTTTTTACGAAAACGCGGTGAACCGCATCCTCCAAGACCTGGTCAAAGCCTGCAAACCCAAATGGGCAACTGTCACCGGCACCTTTACCGCACGCGGCGGATTGAGTAGCACCATTCTGGCCAAGTATCCTCGCTAAGGCCTTACTAACACTTAATTAATCCATGGACGGAAAGAAAAATATCATCAGTAGACAAGATTCGCCCCAAACCCCGGAGTAATTCCCAACTTGATGTAAAAAGTCCATCGTGAAAGTTTACCAAAATCAAGTTCCCAAAATTGACGGCAAAGGTTAAAATACTCAAAAACCACTTGTTCTTCACCTTTCTTAATCAGATCCCTCGCTAGAGACATATTGGGGCCAAATGAATTAAGCTGAGGAGAGCCTGGTGTTTTTCCTGATTCGATCAAATAATCTTTCGCTTTCTCTAAATTCCCATCTAAAAGCTCCAAGCGCCCCAAGACCATATAGCCATCATGAATGGCATTTCCATAGTTCCAGTTGCCTTTATACTCGTCAGATAGATCTACCAATTCTAAGGCATATAGGCGCGCCTTGTTATACTCACCAGTTTCAAAAGCTAGTTTCGCCCCCTTACTGAGAATGTAAAATCTGTCCTCTGACGATTTTACCTCCATCAGCTTAGCCTCTGTTTCAGAAAAGTCTCGGGTGTGATTGGCGAATATATCCCCTGGTAATATTTCAAAAATAATGAAAACAAGGAAAGGTATTAGGAAACTTAAACCAATTACGTAAAGAGTTTGTCCCTTCACCTAGGTTTCTTCTTCATACGAAAAAATTGCACCAATCCGTACTCATCTTTTTTGGATTTAAAATAAAAAAGGCAAATGTGAAAGGCTAATGATTGATATAGAAGTCTTTGATGGTCTCGACCACCAACCCCATCTGTGCTTCTGACAATTCAGGATAAATCGGCAAGGAGAGCACTTCGGTGGCCATTCGCTCGGAGACAGGCAGGTCACCTTTTTGATAGCCCAAGGGTTGAAAGCATTCTTGAAGATGCAACGGAACCGGATAATACATTTTGTGTCCAATTCCCTGTTCTTTGAGATAGCCCATGAGCTGATCACGCTTTTTCGCTCGAATCGTGTATTGATTAAAAACATGAACGTTCCCTGGAACCGTTCGCGGCAATGTCACCCGATTGAGCAAGCCAGCCTCGGCAAACAGTCGTTCATAGTCCGCGGCGTTCTTGGCCCGTTTTTCATTCCATGTATTGAGGTGTTGAAGTTTCACCCGCAACACAGCAGCCTCCATTGCATCCAGCCGGCTATTGAGGCCAATGTGATCATGGTGGTAATCGGAACGGCTACCATGCACACGTAGAGCCAAGAGCAATTCCCTGAGCGCTTCATCGTTCGTGGCAATGAGTCCGCCATCGCCGACTCCGCCAAGATTTTTCGACGGAAAGAAACTGAAACACCCGGAATACCCCAGCGTCCCTGCCTTGTGACCATTCTGCGCCGCACCAATCGCTTGGCAGGCATCTTCGATGACCCTGACGCCATGCTGATTGGCCACATCCAAAATCTTTTCCATATCCGCGCACTGTCCAAACAGATGTACCGGGATGATGGCTTTCGTCCGAGGTGTAATTTTCTTTTCGATCTGCTCGGGGTCAATGTTAAACGTGTCAGCCTGAATATCCACAAACACCGGGGTTGCATGGAGCCGCGACACGACACTGGCCGTAGAAAAGAAGGTAAAGGGAACCGTGATGACTTCATCACCCGGCTTCACGTCCAGGGCCATTAAGGAAAGCAACAGCGCATCACTCCCCGACGCCACGCCCACGGCATACCGACAACCCAGATACCGGGCGATATCCTCTTCAAAGTCGGCAACCCGTTGGCCCAGAATAAAACTCTGATCGTCACAAACCCCTTCAATGGCCGAGAGCACTTCAGTGCGGATTTCTTTGAACTGTACTTTTAAATCTAACAGAGGGACCTTCACGGATGGTTCTTCTCCTGCTACGATGGGTAATTGACAATTTGTCAAATAATCAACGTGTATACGAATTCCAATTTTCGCGGGGCCTTCGAAAAAACTGAGGGCATGTCATATCACAGCTTGTCAAAAAACGAAGAGCATTGAATCACACCTGACGATTAGGAGCAAGTCACACCCAAAGTATGCGGCCACATTTCCTAAAAACCTATCACCTTGTCTAACCTCTATGGAGTATCGGACGATCGAATGAAATATTGCAGTGACTGCGGAGCTTCTACATCCCTTAAAATTCCCCCTGGCGACACGTTGCCTCGACATGTCTGTCAGAACTGTGGGACCATTCACTACCAAAATCCGAAAATCGTCGCAGGCTGCATTCCGGAATGGCACGATCAAATTTTGCTGTGCAAACGGGCCATCGAACCTCGATTCGGATTATGGACCTTTCCCGCGGGTTTTATGGAAAACGATGAAACAATCGAAGATGCCGCCATTCGTGAAACGAAGGAGGAAGCCCAAACAATCATAGAACTCGCTGGCCTTTATACGGTATTTAGCATTCCACATGTGAGCCAAGTGTATA
>JADFRB010000034.1 GCA_022561525.1 Nitrospinota bacterium | reverse complement strand
CTGTAGTCATTACAGATTATAGCATACTTTTATACCCATTAAATAACGGGAATGCATAGGGACCAAAATCATAACAATGAATTTTCCACAGGGAGTTTAGATGATGGACCGAAGCCCTAATGAAGAAACTTTTACAACAGATCCAGTTTCCAAAATTCAAGAGAGTGTGAAAGAAAAGAATTTTAAAAGCACCGCTTCCATTACTTCTTTTGGCGGGGTTATCGCAGCCTTTTTAGCTTCTCTTTGCTGTATAGGCCCTGTTTTATTTGCTGCCGTAGGGGTGGGAGTCGGGGCAACAGGCATTTTGGCGAGTACGGCGGGCTTTCTGAAAGCTTTCGTACCCTACCGTCCATTTTTCATTTTGGTATCCCTAGTAGCCATTGGTACAGCCTTTTATCTCGTTTATAGAAAGCCCGTGGCCTCTTGTACCACAAGGCCAGATTGTGCTGATTCTCGTTCACGGTCTAAATCAATTTTCTTTCTATGGATGTCCACGGCACTGATCCTATTTTTTGTTCTTTCCCCATATTGGCTTGAATTTTTTAAATGAAGAAAAGAGGAACCATGAAACCGATACGATTTTTTTTAACGTTCCTAGTCACCTTTCTCATTATTCAGGGAATATTTGGTGGGGGTCTTCTGGTGCCTCCAGAACAGCTACATGCCAGTTCCCAGCCGGGTGAAACCATCACCCTGAAAGTCGATGGATGGACCTGCGCGAGTTGTGAAAAAGACTTGTATAAAGCTCTTATGAGTGTTCCCGGGGTGCAGTCCGCTGATGTGAGCTATTCTCGTGGGGGAGCCGTGGTGGTGGTTGAGCCCGGGAAAGTCAGTGCTGAGCAATTGATCCAGGCTATCAGAGGAGCCAGTAATATTTTCGATAGCTATCAGGCTACGATCGTCCCGAATGGTTCCCTATCCAATGAGAAGGAGGATTCAGGGATATTCGGAAAATCCTGGCCTTCACTGTTTAAATAATTCAAAGGGTACCAAACTTATAAGTTTACGGCAATTATACGGAATGCGAGCTGTTTCTTGAAAATCATCGTGTTTTGTGACCAAGAATAAACAAAATTTTACCGCAGAAAACAGGAGAAATATCCTATGCGAAAAGGGATCAAATCATTCATTTTATGTGCCGGGTTGGTTTGTTTGGGATTGCTAGGACAAATCCCTAATGTGGAAGCGGGTCAAATCCTGATCCATATGAAAACGTCATTGGCTAAAGACGACGCACAAATATGTGCGGTCCCCAATTTGGCCTGGTCAATGGTCCAAGCAGGGCATCAAGTAAAGATTTTAGTGGATGCCAGTGCGGTAACTTCAGTGACCAAGGGGTTTGGTTTTTTCAATAGCATGTTCAATCCCAATATCACGGCACTGGACAAAGCTGCACTTCCCGAACGTGAACGGCAGAGTCTCTCCGAACAAATGGGCGTCCCTCTGGAAGAAATACCCCACAATTACGGGGAGTACTTTGAATTCTTGAAAAAGCAGGGCGTAGAAATTTATGGAAACCAGACCATGATGCTGCTGTACAAGATTGATCTTTCCAAGGTGTCATCGGTGGTCTCACCAATCCCACTAGCCCAAATGGTCGAACTGTTCTCATCCGCAGAGAAAATAGTCGTGTATTAAAATCATGAAAAATTACCAGGTCTTTGTCAACATGCTTTCTTCAACAGAACAAAAGTCGTTTTTAGCTTACCAAGCGCATGCATCACATGGAGGTTAGCATGAAAATCAGCCTAAGTGTGTTGCTACCGTTTCTGATATGTGCTGTGCTTCCCCATCCCTATGCCGTCTCTCAAGAACCATCAATCACCCTGAAAAAACAAATCAACATACACCGGGATCCGATGAATCTGGCCGAACTCACTCAACTTGCGTTGAAACAAAATCCCGGGCTGCAGGCAGCAAGGATAGCAATCGATGTTTCGGATCAGGAAATCCTTGCCGCTAAGGGTGAACAATTTGGCAGAATTAATTTTGACGTCGCCGATTTCACTTACGGCCCCATTAGCATTCCCCGATTGGGAAAATCTGTGGTTTTGGATCAAAAACAAACAAATTCACCCCCCGATCGCGAGTTTAACAATAATATATTTAGTTTTGGGGGAAGTATCACTATTCCGATTTATACGGGAGGCCGGATCACAAACCAGATCAAGTTGGAAAAGCTAGGAAGGGAGTTGGCAGCTAACCGGTTAGCACAAACTCGGGACGAACTGATTTTTAATGTCGCCAGCGTGTATTACAACATCCTGAAGTTAAAAGATTTTATTCGGGCTACGCGAAAATCAAAAGAACAACTTTTGGAATCAAAGCGAGTCGTCCAACAACGCTTTAATGAGGGGAAAGTTGCAAGGGTAGACACGTTCAAAGTCAACACACGTCTGGCGGAAGTGGAGCAAATCCTGATTAGATTTTTGAATGCCCAAGAGATCCTGTATGGGCTGCTTGACGTGCTCCTTGGTGAAGAGGCAGGAAGACCAAAGACTACCATTTCTGGTGATCTACGCATATCTTCCCAACAATTGACGCAAAAGGCCAGCCTGATACAAAAGTATAGCCTTCCTGAGGTCCAGCATCAGGCATTTCAACATCGGCCCGAAATATTGGCGGCACAGAAGAAATTAAAAATGCAGGAGAAGAAAATTCGAATTCGCTTTGCGGAGCACTTACCCAATATTGAATTGAGGGGACAAGTCCAAGGAGTCGCCGGGGACAACTCCGGCCTATTTCCTCAGGTATTTGCCGGAATTTTCTTGTCAGTTCCATTGTTTAGCGGCGGAACAATTGAGGCGAAAGTTACAGGGGAGCGACTCCGCTACGCCAAACTTGATAAGGAATTGATTCAACTTAAACTCCAAGTGACCCAAGAGGTTCACGCGGCTTACCTGAATACGAGAGAGGCGCAACAAAGGATCACCGCTGCACAGGTGGCTGTGGATGAATCAAATGAGGTTCTTCGTATTGAGGCCCTAAAAGTTCAGCTAGGGAAAAGCATTATTGAAAACTTGTTGGACGCCCAGACTGCCCAATTACAGGCTGAACAGAACTTCTCTGCGGCTGTAGCGGATTATCAGATTCAGCTCATGGCTTTGAAGAAGGCCATTGGCATGATTGAGGTTGAAGGATGAACGAAGATGCCCGGGAATCTGTTCGGTCTTTGGAGGATAAGGATGTAAAGGAAACGGGTCCGTCTTTGGAGAAGAATGAAGGGTCGACTAAAGTCCGCCAGGTCGGGGTTAGGGGAGTCCGGTTGTTGGTCAAGGTCGTTGTGACAGGAGGCCTGTTGTATCTGATCTATAATTCAGCGATTTTCATTGCTGCTTACCTGAGCGCTCCCCGTCTCGACATGACGATGAGTCCGCTGACCGGAGCCACTGCGGTGACGGTCGTTCTCGCTAAGAAAGGTAAAATTTCCTCAACGGTGACCTATACCGGTACCGTCATTCCCAAGTCAGTTGTGAAAGTGTTTTCTAGAATTGAAGGATGGATTGATGGAATTTATGTAGATGTCGGAGATGTGGTGCGCAAAGGCCAATTGTTGGTCAGGTTAGACGAACAAGAATTGTTGACCACTCTGGCGGAACGGATGGCACACATGACCTTTACCGAACTGGAGTCTCAGCGGGATTCTCGTCTGGTGAAGGAAGGGGCTATATCACAATCTGAGGCTGATCGGTCCCAGATGATGTTTGAAAGTGCAAAGGCAAAGGTAGAAAAAATTAAAACAATGATTTCTTATACAAAAGTCACCTCACCTATCGATGGCATTATCATGAATCGGGTAAAACTCATCAACCCGGGCGAACTTGTTCACTCCGCCACGCACCTCTTTGATATGGCTGATACGCGACAGATGCGGGTACAGGTAAAAGTGGCGGAAAAAGACAGTCACTACGTTCGAGTCGGGACCCGGGCCACGATACGATTTCCTTCTTTGCCGAAACCTTACAACAAAATTAATGCCAGAGTATCGGCCGTGTTTCCAAAACTCAATCTTCGGACCCGGACGAGCACCGTTGAGCTACTCATTGATAACCCTAAGGGCAACATTCGGGCAGAAATGTATGCCGTTGTCGACTTCGTCCTTCGACGTAAGTCCAATGCGGTGATGATTCCAAGACAGGCTGTCTTGCAAGTTGAAGGGGAAACGGTGGTGTTTACCACCGATACTGTTGTCGCCGAGAAGAAGCCCGTCGTCCTTGGGATTTCCAGCAAAGATATGGTGGAAGTGGTGAAAGGAATCAAAGCCGGCGATAGGGTCATCATTAAAGGCGCACGAGGATTGACTGATTTTCAAGAGGTCACTGTGGTTTCTGGTTATTAATCTTTAGAAATTGTGGGACTTATGGCACGGACATTTCTCTCAGATGATGGCAAGCCGGTTGAGTACCGGGGTATGACATGGCTCCGGAAGCTCCCCATTGTCGCCATCGAAAAACCGATGCTGATAATCCCGGTGATTCTCTTTATGGTGGTAAGTGGCATCATGACTTACAGCACGACGGTGAAGGAACTGCAGCCTTACGTCGAAAACCCCACAGTCGGCATCATTATCAATTATCCAGGGGTGGCTGCTGAAGACATGGAAGCCTACTTTGCCCGCCCCATAGAGCAAAAAATGACCGTGCTGGATGAAGTGACCTTCATTCGTTCGAATTCGCAGGAGGGCCGTACCGAGGTCATCGTGGGTTTCGAGTATTACACGGATATGAACAAACACAAGGTGGAGGTCCAGACGCTGCTCTCGAACATGCTCAATGAGCTTCCCATCGATAAGGATAATACAAGCAATCCCTGGGTCGTTCACGTTGCGAATGATAACGTTCCCATTTTAGATCTCAACATTGCCCGGCAGGACTATGATGAAGTTCGGTTACGAGAATTTGTTGCAAACACCCTGCGAGATCGGCTCGAAGCAATTCCCGGCGTGCAGTCAGCCATTCCCTTCGGAGGCAAGCGGCGACTCATTTTGGTTGAGGTGGACCGGGACAAGCTGGCGGCCTATTCGCTGGGATTGATGGACCTGAAAAAAGCCCTGGAACAACAGCACATCAGCCGCGCGGCCGGGAAGCTCCGAAGCAAGGAAACCGATATCCTCATACGCGCCGACGCACGATTTCGAGATCCACTCAAACTCAATGATATTCCTGTCGCCACAGTGAACGATAACATCGTGTATTTGAGTGACGTGGCCCAGGTCCAAGATACCTTTTCAGAAGTGACCAGCGCCTATCACTTCAATGGAAAAGAAGGATTACTCATTCAAATAATGAAGCAGCCAGAAGCCAGCGATTACGATGTAATTTCGCAGATCATTGGCGCGGAGGACACGGGGTTCATTAAAAAAATAAAGGAGTTCATGGGCTTGCCGACCGACCCCCGGCCTGGGCTGATGGAGGAATTTAGCAAGGAATTTCCAGGGCTGACCTATGAAGTGGCCTATAACCGGAAAGCGTTTCTGGAAACGATAGTCGCCAATGCCTGGTTTGAGATGATGCTTGCCTTCATTATAACGGGCCTCGTCGTTCTGGTCTTTATCCAGAATATTACGCCGACTTTTATCGTTCTGGTCACCCTTCCTGCGGCAGTCGCAGCCAGTTTCATATTTTTCCCCATGGCAGGGCAAACTATCAACACTTCGACTTTGATGGGGATTACCTTTGTCATCGGGCGATTGGTTGATGATTCCGTGGTTCTTATCGATGTAATAAATCGCCATTTAAAGTTTGGGAAATCACCGAAAGACGCGGCCCTCGATGGATCTCAGGAAATCCTCCTGCCTAATATTCTCTCTGCTCTCATTTTCATGATTGCGCTCACGCCGGACCTGGTTCTTCAGGGCACCATGGGGGCCGGTTTTCGAGGCATGACTTGGCCGATGATATTTGCCATGGGATTCTCGGCATTTCTTTCCCTTACGCTCAATCCCATGATGGCTGCCTATCTGTACAAACCTTACCGGGAACGAAGCGCCCATATCCTGGACAGGATTCTCAAGGTAATCCTCTACCCGTTTGCCAAATTGCTGGATGTTATCGTTTGGTTCTATCGGCATGTTTTGGCTCTCGCTCTCGATAACCGTTCGATTGTGATTGCATTGGCGATGAGTTCCATGTACATCGCCTATAAAATTTGGCCGACCCTCGGATGGGAAGGCATGCCTCTCCAGGATACCGCTCAAGCGGTAGGAGAAGTAGAAGCCTGGCCCGGGACTTCCTTCCGGGGAACGGAGGCGATGGTATCCCAAATTGAGGCCATCTTACTCCGCCAACCCGAGATCAAATTGGTTTCTACCCAAATCGGTGTTGAGCCCGTATTTGGGACCTATTTTTCAGGCTATGGGGTTCGGACGGTTAATCGGGCTTCTTTCAAGATTACTTTGAGTAACAAAGAAGAGCGGGTTTGTCAGTTTTATAACCGGTGGGCCGATAACCATCCTCTCTTAACTTATGTCGTCAAACCCTGTTCAGAACTCAGTGGACGGGACATCTGGGAAATCATGGATGGAGTCCAGAATGAAGCGATTTCATCGGTTCCGGGAATTAGGTCTTTCTGGCTCATGGAAATGGGTGCAACACCCGTCAACACGGCTCGTGCACCAGTGGAAGCGGTGATTAAAGGGCCAGATCTTGAGGAATTGGCAAAAATTGGGAAACAGGGGTTGGCGATCGCGCAAAGAACGCCAGGAATTGTCCAACCCTTTACCAATTGGTCGATGACGATGCCGCAATATCATCTCAAGATTGATCGAGTACGGGCCAAGGAATTGGGTCTGGATGTTCCTCAAATTGCGAAGGAGGCATATTACGCATTGAATGGCGGTATGACCTCAGAATTTTTTAAGCCTGAAGAAGGATTCCGGCACCGTCGACTCCTCCTTCGTTACAAACCGGATCAGCGGGTGACGCTGGAGGATCTTGAGCAGGTCAAATTGAATTTACCCGATGGCGGCCAAATCTCCTTAAAAGATGTGGCCACAATCGAACTCAAAAATGGCACCGATCTGGTCTACAAGGAAGATCTTCAATACGCAATAAGTGTGCTGGGACAATATCGAGGGGTTGGCTTAAGGATGGCCACTGCGGGGTTGGTGATGGGTATAAAAACTTCTGTGACATTACCCAAAGGATATACGGTTCAACCCAAAGGGCTCATGCTGGATATGATGGACAACCTCTACCGCTTGTATTCTGCTTTGGCCTTGGCCATTTTTATCTTGATGTTCGTGTTATTGCTTCAGACACAATCCTTGGTGTGCACCATGGCCATTCTGATGGATGCACCTCTGCAGGTTTTCGGGGCGATTTTCTTTTTGTATTGGCGGGGCATGTATTGGTCTCCACCGGTGGTGTGGGGACTGACGATTGCGACCGCATCCGTCATGGCCACCGGGATCTATTTACTCGATAAAATTGAGCTGGAACGGGCGGCGGGGAAGCCCCGGCGGGAAGCGATCATTAATGGAGGCGCGATTCGATTAATTCCCGTCTTGATGACAGCAATCACGTTCACAGCGGCGTTCATTCCTCCCATGTTTGCTCCACCGACGGGGATGGATCGCTTTCGCCCGATTGCGACGGCCTTGATCGGGGCCATCATCAGTTCCACAGCTCTCAGCCTTATTGTGGTGCCGGTCGTCTATTCCTTGTTGGATGATGCCAAGGAATTTCTACGAAAGGTGTTTGGCGTGCCGCCAGCCACTCCAGGAGTTTCAATATCCAAGCGCTCTGCGTTATGAACTGGTAAGTCAACTCATTTAATAAACCAAGGAGGTGTCTGATGGTCAATTGGATTAAAAAACGATTCTGGCGAAGAGAGGTAACCACCTTTCTTTCTTCTGTTCTGGGGGTTCTCTTGTTCGTGGGTGTATTTCACGCCGGGAACGAATCTGCTTGGGCGAAGGAATATAAATCCGTCGCAAGTGTCATCGTTGAAAAAAAATCAACCCTTCCCTATCGAAGAGCCATTTCCAATATTGAGCGTGCGATCAAGGGGGCACGTTTTATTATCGTCGGTGAACCCAATTATCAATTAATGCAACGGATGGTTGGGCGGGAACGAAAAGGAGCCAAAGCATTTTTTCTTTACCGTCCAGATCTGGGGATACCTATATTTGACAATGATCCCAGAGCCGCCATGGAGATCCCCTTGAAAATTGTCATTTGGGAAGGGCCGGATGGAAAAGCAATTATACGGTATAAGAAGCCATCCTCTTTGTTTGCCAATTTCAAGAAACTTCATGCACTTGGTAAGGAATTAGATACGTTGATGGGCAAAATCTCTGATGCCGGGGTGAAGTAGTGTGAATTCGATTTAAACGGCCCTTGAGGTCTATTTTACTAGGAGAAAACGTATGAAAAATTTAACCCAAAATATAAAAATTTTTTGCTTCGCAATCGTCAGCGCGATGATACTCAGTCTTGGTTGTACCAAAACTCCTGAGGCGGAAGTCGAAGAAACGGCAATGAAAATGGTTTTTGGCGACCGTTCAATCGCCATGCCATTGCCCAAGGATCGAATCGTTGTTCAATCGAATTATCCGTACATGGATACGGTAAGCCGGGTCAAAGAAACCATTGAGTCCAAAGACTTGCTCATTATCTCCAACACGGATCACCAAGAGTTATTGAAATTAGTTGGATTGAATACAGGCGGCATGCTTGGGATCGAATTTTTTCACCCAAGATATGGAAAAGTTATTGCGAAAAACGATGGGGCAGCAGCTCTTGAAATGCCATTTCGCGTTCTGATTATGGAAGCCAGTGATGGAAAAGTCCTGTTAACTTATTACAGGCCTTCCTCTGCGCTAGCGCCCTACAAAGGATTGGGGGGCTTAGGACGCGAATTGGATGCGGTCTTGGATGATATTGTGGCTTCCATTTCAAAATAGAAAAAACGAAAGCACTCTGTGATCAAATTGCACCAATGATGCTTTGAACATTTACTCACGATATGAAAGGAAGTGTCATGAAAATCCTTATTTTATTACTTTTAGTTGGAGCCTGTACGGTTTTTGGGATACCAACTTCCTTGTTAGCGGAGACCCAAAAGCCCGCATCGGAACCGCCACCCATGCAAAATTTTGACTGGCTTGTGGGTGGAGAAAAAGAGTTATCCACTGTTAAACCGGGGCAAGAGCCACCGGGGCAAGAACCTTATTACATAACCCTGCAAGTCAGATTCGAATGTTTGTTGTTTGATGGTGATTGCGGCCAATTTCAGGTTCTCAAACCCACAGCGGCTCAGGCCCACTTTTGGGCTACCATCGGTGGCCTCACTCGGGAGGAAACGTTCGCCGGAGAAGCCATCAAGGATGGTGTGTTCACCTTGAGGCCAGGAGAATTAACACTGATAAAAGTGGCCTATTTTAATAATAGCGATAAGGAGGTGAAGTTCCGTGGGATTCCACATTATATAGAGCCTCAAAATTTGCAAACCATGACTATTATGAACTGCTTATGTTTGGGGCAAACGTATTCTGTACCCCCTCATTCAGGATGGTATCGCATCATCCGGTTGGGACCCGCTTTTGATATGCCCAATGGATCACGTTTGGTGGCCACCCACATAATGACCAGTGATTCTCTGGTGGAATGAAATTGCCTTCAATTTTATGGGGAAAAAATTATGAAAAACATAATGCTATTTTCACTTATTGTTATTAGTTGGGCGCTGATGGTTCTTCCAGCTCCCGTCCTCTCCGAGGACCTGGTAGTGCGTCCTCATATTCCTATGGGGCACAAATTACCGATTATTATACCTCCCAAGG
>JADFRB010000033.1 GCA_022561525.1 Nitrospinota bacterium | reverse complement strand
TAGTGGGCCACTACCTCAATCTTTTCACCATCCACCAATTGATAGACATGGGGCTTGAGCAACCGGAGATCACCACCATTCACCGAGAGGACAAGATCACCCTCTTCATTGACCGACAGCCGCTCAGTGCCCTGGAACGCAAGTTGAATCTGATTCGGATCGGCCCCCGGCGCGACGATGAGGTCGTATTCCAGTTGGCCCTGATGGCCGTAGTAGGCCAGATCAATGCCCTCATACAGATTTTCGTAGTGCACCTTTTTGTAGGTGGGAATCTTGGTGTGCCATTTTTGGGGATCGTTACCAATGAAGTAATTCACGATGCCGGGGAGTTTGTCTGATCCGGTGACGGTTGGCGTTTTATTCGCCCCGGTGAAGGACATGCGAAGAACAGAGGGTTGCACTTGGTCCTCTGTCATTCCCGCATGGTGTAAGCGGGAATCCAGGGTGTTTGATACTGCGTCTGGATCCCCGTTTTCACGGGGATGACGGAAGAGAGGGTCACGGGGATGACGAAGTGGGGCTTGGATCCCCGCCTTCGCGGGGATGACGGGGTACGGGTGAGTTGCTCGTGATTCTTCTAAGGGCTCTACCCCGCCTTCACCCACGCCTTCGCCAAAGCGCTCCTGCGCGCCGGCAGGTCTCCCCCACGGAGGGCGAGGGTAAAAGCAGCAGAATTTCCTTGCCCAAACAATTTCCACATAAGCCATACATAGAGGGAAGTTGGTTGTAGAGTTACTGAACCAAGGTTTTCATGAAGTCCTTGCGGGGGAGTTTGACACCCGCGCGTTTGAGCTCAATGGGCATGTAGTCTTCGGAATGTTTGGCCATGATGAGGTTGGATTGGAAATTATGTTTGTTTGTCCAGTAGCCTTCGACCACAGCGCCTTGCCCCTCTTTAAAAAGGTCCGGCGGGATGCCCTCAAATGTGACGGGAATCGTCGCTTCGCCATCGGTTAATTCAAAAGTCATTCCCAATCGATCAGCATAGGCTTCCATGCTTCCTTCTACAACCATGCCGCCGACACGTACTTTTTTCTGATAATACTCAGAGGAAAATGCCTTCACTTCAGAGGGCGTAAAAAAGTACACCAAGTTTTCCCCGAAGTTGCCAAGGGCCAGGTAGGTTAACGCTCCGCCTACCAACATGATGCTCACAATCACGCCGACTTTTTTATTTTTTGCACCCATGATTTATTCTTCCTGATACAGTTTCGATTCTTTGATTTCTTCGTACAAGAGTCCGACTCGCCGACTCATGGCAAACAGGAAAATGGCCAACGGAATCAGCCCAATCAAATACGCCCCGATCACGAAGCCGTAATTCGTGATCAATCCGATATCTCGTGCTTCAAAGATATTATCGGATGGATTCCACTTCCCAATCAAGATCAGAGTCTTGAGCTCGCGCAAATTATCCGGTGGTGGCCCTTGATAATGAACGGTGACGGATGTGTCGTTCCCCATCAACTCGAAGGTGGCGTCTCCGGCTTTCACCTTACCTTCCAATGTTCCGCCACGCACCATTCCGAAGAGCCGAATCTCTTGACGAGGGGCTTGCTCCTTCATCTGGTGAGGAGACACCGTCGACAGGTGTTGTTGATAGTGATTGTAGGTCAACACGCTTAACCCCACAGCCACAATCAGCAATCCGCCCCATCGAAGATACAAACTGGTCATGAATCGGATTGCGACATGTGGAACTGACTCAACAGCCGTCCTTTTTTCGCGTGCAGCAAGCGGTCGAGATATAACAATTGCGTACGAACCATTAGCATATACGAAAACAGTAAGGACATCCCGATGCTCATACACATCAGCGGTATCAAAATTTCTGAGGACATGCTCACGCCTCGCATAGAAAATGATTGCGGTTGATGCAACGTCCGCCACCATTCCACGGAAAAATGAATAATGGGAAGATCTACAAGCCCAAGGATGGCGAGGACCGCGGCATATCGTGCTTCTTTTTCGTGATCGTCAATAAAGGTTCGGAGCATTAAATAGCTGATTAAAATTAACAGCATCACGGAATAGGAGGTCAGGCGTGCATCCCAGGTCCACCAAGTATTCCAAGTAGGCTTGCCCCAAATCATCCCCGTCGCCAAGGCCAACGTCGTAAAAATCGCACCCAGCGCGGCCACGGCATGGCACATATTATCCACGATGGGGTCACGTTTCCATAAATACCACATGCTCCCGACGGATAACACAATGTACGCAAAGAGCGAAGTGTGGGCTAAGGGAACATGGACATACATGATTCGAACTACTTCCCCTTGGTAGTAATCCGGGGGGGAATCAACGAGTCCGATATAGAGGCCCGCAATGAGGCACAGGGCTGCGCCGCTACCAAACCAGCCTTGGAATCGTTGAACTTTTCGTATGACTCGATGAATGATCATGGTTTAACTTGTTTTTAGTTTCCCATCTGGCCTGCTAGTTGTCCATCACAAATTCAAACAGCCAAAACGAGACCACCGTAAATATTACGTCAAAAATGGCTAGTAGCTCTAGCCATTGACTGTACATTGTCAGGGGATCTCCATTGAGGGCGCCCTTCGTGGCTTCAACCGCGGCGATCATGACCGGGATCACCATGGGAAGGAGTAAAATCGGGAGCATCACTTCACGCGCTCGAATTTGAACCGTCAAGGCCGAGAAGAGTGTCCCAACGGCTGAAAGACCCACGGTGGCTAAGAAAAATATTAACAGAAGGATCGAAATCTCTTCAACGACGTCCAAATTGAAAAAAATTACAAACATCGGAAATAAAAGGATTTCCACGACAAAAATAAACAAAAAATTGGCCACGACTTTCCCCAGATAAATGGCGCCTTTGGACTCTGGCACCATTTGGAGCGCTTCGAGGCAGTCATTCTGCAGTTCGGTGGAAAATGATTTGCCCAAACCGATAATCCCGGTAAACGCGAACGCCACCCAAATAATACCTGCAATGACTTCTCGCGCCGCTTGCTGGTCCATGGAAAAGCTAAAGCTGAAGATAAAAATCACGATGAGCGCGAAAAACACCATCGACGACATGGTTTCCCGGCTTCGCAGCTCGATGACCAGATCCTTCCACACGATCCAGCGAATGACGTTAAAAAAGGTCATCTGAATGAAGAGCCTCGATGGAGATTTCTTGGAGCGTTCCTTGCCGAAGCATTCCAGCTCGGCTAGAAATGGGACGCGCTTTCTCACGATCATGAGTGGACATGAGCACGGCGCTATGTTCCGACAGCCGCTCCCGAATATACTCGCGCATGATCTCAGTGCCAGCCGTATCGAGCGCGGCAAAGGGTTCGTCCAACAGCAAAACCTTGGGTTTGACTAACATGGCTTTGGCCAGCGCCAACCGTTTTTTCATTCCCGCGGAATAGTTTCGAACTTTCATCTCCGCGAAAGCTCCAATGGTGACGCGGTCTAGGGCTAGTTTTATCTCGTGTTGCGTCGGGCTTAGTCCTCGTAAGGCCAAGGCAAACTCCAAATTTTCCTTGGCGTTTAAATCGTCGTAGAGGTGTGCGCCATGGGCTAAAAACATGATATTGGCTCGAATGGCTTCTTTTTCTTTGAGCCCATCCAAGCCAAGAATTTCATAGTGCCCCTCACTCGGTCGTAGCAGCGTCGCCAAAATTTTTAACAACGTGGTCTTCCCCGCACCATTTGGTCCAAACAGGGCAAAGCATTCCCCTTCCTGAATCGTCAGGCTAATGCCGTCTAAGACTTGATAATGTCCATAGGACTTGCTGAGGTCGTGGCAGAAAATGGCGGTCATACGCTTGGAACCACTTGGATTTTTATCTTTTTTGAGAATGAAGGAATTGGTCGCGGAAAGTTTTTTGTAAATTTAATTACTTAGGAAATTATATCTAAAACTATAAAGAATAGCATGGAAGCGAACTTGGGACCTAAGCCCAATAAAAATAACTACGTAGTATAATTGATAGGTAGCTTCGTGTCCAGGTTGCCCTCTCTCATTATAAACCTGGTTCGTTCCCTGGCCAATTGACGCTGTTAAAAAGGTAGGGATATCATGTATTGAGGGAAAATGGATTGGAAGGCCTTGGAAAATTAGGGAAAGCAATGTCTGGGAGAAGCGCTGGTTCATCATTGCTCAAAATTGAGAACCTACCCACAGAGACCGATCAATGGTATTCTAGATAAATGAAGAATGTGTGGTATCTGAGCCTGGTCGTTTTTGTATTTGGATTGGGGTGCGATTCCAGGCTGACTGAAGGTTCTCAAGATCAGGGGATTAGCCAAACAGTTGGGTATAAAAAGAGTCGCCCCAAACTTGGAGATGCATCCGCTGAGTTCAAGCTTATTGATTTGGAGGGAAAGTGGCTCTCGCTCTCGGACTATCGAGGGAAAGTCGTCCTTCTGAATTTTTGGGCGACATGGTGTGGCCCGTGCCGAGTCGAAATGCCAAGTATGGAAATCGTGTATCAAGACCTAAAGGAACAGGGGTTTGAGATTCTGGCGATTTCCTCCGATCCACAAGGCAGTATCGTCACGCGGCCGTTTGTGGAATCCAAGTCCATTACCTTTCCAATCCTGCATGATTCGGATTATCGGGTGAGCGGAACGTATGGCATACGAACTTTGCCCATGAGTTATTTGATCGATCGCCAAGGGACTCTTCGCCATCGAGTATTTGGTGCCCGCGATTGGAATAGTCCCGAAGCCCGAGAACTGATTAACAAGCTGTTAGAACCATCCTAACCCATGATCGATTCACTCATGCACGTGTCTCTGTTCGCGGCGTTTAGCGCGGGTCTGTTGTCCTTTATCTCACCCTGCGTGTTGCCGCTGGTCCCGTCCTACGTGTCCTACATCACCGGATTGTCTCTTGAACAATTGACGGATGCCGGAGAGCGTCAGCGATTCCGAAAAACCATTCTCGTGAATTCGTTGCTGTTTATCGCCGGGTTTTCCACGGTCTTTATCGCATTTGGCGCGTCCGCGAGTTTTATTGGGCAAGTCATGTACGAGTACCAAGATATCATTCGCAAGCTTGGCGCGGTCTTAATCATCATTTTTGGCCTGTACATGATAGGCCTCCTGAAAATGAAATTTTTAATGAACGAGTACCGACTCGTTGAGTTTAACAAGCGTCCGGTAGGGTATGTAGGATCGTATCTGATTGGCACCGCCTTTGCCGCAGCCTGGACGCCCTGTGTGGGTCCCATCCTGGGCGCCATCTTGGCGTATGCCAGTACCACGGAATCGATGCAGGATGGCGTGATGCTGTTGGCATCGTATTCGGTTGGCCTTGGGCTCCCGCTCTTCCTCACGGCTTTTAGCGTGGATAGCTTTTTGAACTATTTTAAAAAGGCCCGTCTGTATCTTCGTGGAGTGTCAGTAGTAGGCGGAGCCTTTTTGATTTTCGCCGGCGTGTTGATCTACGGCGACTCCCTCACGCGCCTCACCAGCTTTCTCGAACGAAATGGAATCGGCTGGTATATTGGGCAGTAGTTGGTCTTTTGGAGTAGTGGAATACCTTTCCTGCTTTTCCCCCGTTCTCACATCTCCTTTTTTTCTCCCCCGACCAAAAGTCCAGGATTTAATGTCCTATCAATTCAGCCTGGAAACGGCAGTTGGGCGCAAAACAGACGTGTAAGCTATTGGTGTGCATGGTGAAATACAAAAGTCGTGGTCACCTTAGGGTTCGCGCAAAAATAACTTCCCCTGTTTGGGCGTCGATCCATCCCGTCTGGCGGCGTTGCTCGTCCTTTCCATACCGAGGAGTATGCGCAGTCCTCGCGCCTTGCCAGACAGGTGGCTCAACACCCAAACAGGGAAAGTTATTCGTACACGAACCCTTAGAGAACACTCCGTAGTTACTTAAAGAAAAACCTACAGTATTTTAATATATGGCGACAATTAAATTTGGAACATCAGGTTGGCGAGCGATATTAGGCGAGGATTTTACATTTCGTCATGTCCGCATTGTATGCCAAGCGATTGCGCAGGTGTTGCGACAAGAAAAACTTGCTCAACAAGGGGTTATTATCGGTCATGATGCCAGATTTATGGGAGAAAAATTTGCTCAGGCGGCAGCGGAAGTGTTTGCTGCTCATGGCATTCCCGTCTTGTTGTGTGATCGGGAAACCCCCACCCCGACGATTTCCTATCATATTCTTCACCATAAATTAGCTGGGGGAATCAATATTTCAGCCAGTCACAATCCTCCAGAGTGGAACGGAATTAAATTTACCCCCTCGTGGGGTGGCCCGGCTCTTCCGGAAACCACCCAAGCGATTGAGCGGCGTATTCTCCCATTAATGCATGGAGAGCATGTGAAGTGGTTACCGATGGAAAAAGCCAAAGGTGATGGTCTGGTTCGAATGTTTGATCCCCGGCCAGATTACTTGGCCATTTTAGAAAAACATGTGGATATTGAGACTATTCGTCATGGTAAGCTTAGAATTGTCATGGATCCTCTTTACGGGACTTCGCGGGGGTACCTTGATGATTTTCTTCGAAAAGCGGGAGCCAAAATGGCGGTCCTGCATCATTGGCGAGATCCTTATTTTGGTGGCCTTCGTCCTGAACCGACCCCGACTACCACGTTGGAATTACAAGAAACAGTCAAAAGGGAGCAGGCCCATTTGGGTTTAGCCACAGATGGGGATGCGGATCGGTTTTGTATCATTGATCAGGATGGAGCATTCCTTGAAGCGAATCAGGTTCTTCCCCTCATGGTGGACTATCTTGCGTCCACGCGGAAGTGGCAAGGAAGTGTGGCGCGGTCGGTAGCCACAACACATCAGATTGATCGGGTTGCAGCTTTGCATGGATTGGCCACCAAGGAAACTCCAGTTGGATTTAAATACATTGGGGAGTTGTTGGCCAAAGGCGAAGTCATGATGGGAGGAGAGGAAAGTGCGGGAATGTCAATAGCCGGGCATGTACCGGAGAAAGATGGCATTCTGGCTTGTCTGCTCGTATCGGAGATGGTTGCCAAGACCGGAAAAGGAATTAAGGAATTGCTAAAAGACCTCATTCATCGGGTAGGTCCTTTGTACAGCACACGAGAAGATGTCACATTAACAGAGGCCATGCAAGAAAATTTGACCAAGGTGCAAGACAATCCACCAGAAATTTTTGCCGAACAACGAATTCAATCCGTCAATCGACTGGACGGATGTAAACTTCAATTGGTAGATGGCAGCTGGTTTTTACTCAGACCGTCGGGAACCGAGCCTCTGGTACGATGTTACGGAGAGGCCTCTACCCAAGAACGATTGCAGGAACTCATGATGGCGGGCAAGAAACTTCTCCAGGGTACTTCTTAGGAAGGAATAAGTCCAAGCGGAACCTTCCTGTTCCATTTCGCACGATTCCTTCACGGATGAAGGGAGTCTATGATACCTCGATCCATTAAGAACTTTCCTCATTTTACCCCAACAGAATATAGTCGTTAGGCTGTGAGCATGCCTGCATTTCAATTCGTTCATACGGCAGACTTGCATTTGGATAGCCCATTCCAAGGTTTGTCCGAAGTGGTCCCAGCGCTTCAGTCTGTTTTGCGGGAGGCGACGTTCCAGGCGTTCGAGGGGATCATCGATCTCTGCATCAACCGTGAAGTGAATTTTTTACTCATCGCGGGAGACATTCATGATGCATCCGATCGGAGCTTGCGAGCGTTAACCCGATTGCGACATGGATTCGAACGATTGGCCGAACACCACATCCGCGTGTTTGTGTGTCATGGAAATCATGATCCCTTAACCGGATGGAGTGGAAATTTCTCCTGGCCCGACAATGTGTGCGTATTTAATGCCAAAGAAGTTGAAGCCAAGCCGGTAATTGTCCGCGATGTCGAAATCGCCAGAATTTATGGGGTGAGTTACGGCATGGAAAAAGTCACGGACAATCTTGCCTTGCAGTTTCAAAGAGAGCCTGATGTTCCCTGGTCGATCGGCCTCTTACACACGAATGTTGGAAACGACCCGAATCACGGGAATTATGCACCATGCCAGTTAGATGATCTCGTGCATGCTGGAATGAATTACTGGGCTTTGGGACATGTCCACACTCATCGCATTCTTCGAGACCGGGACCCCTTAATTATTTATTCAGGCAATCCCCAAGGACGGCATATGCGTGAGACCGGACCTCGAGGCTGTTATCTTGTGGAAGTTGACTCACAAGGCTGCGCCTACCCTGAATTTGTCCCGGTTGATGTGGTGCGGTGGTACGATGAACAGCTGACCATTGAAGGCCTTGGAGGTTTTGATGAGTTATTGGGGCGGATGGATGAACGAGTTCACGCGTTGCGTCTGCAAAACGAGGGCCGAGGGATGATCGTCCGATGGCAATTAGAAGGCCGAGGGGTGTTGCATAGAGAGCTGGTTAAGCCTGGACGTCTTGAAGATCTTCTCCTGACACTTCGGGAAAAATGGGGAATGGGTTCACAGTTTGTCTGGTCCGAGGCTATCTACGATCGAACAGGACGAGAGGTCGATATTGAGGCTCTTCGTCAGGAGGAGAATCTTCTTGGAGACTTTCTCCGGTTCGCGGAAGTCGGAGATGAAACTCGCTTGCAGGAATTGCGTCAAGTGATTGAGCCTCTATTTGAGGATCCAAGAGTCTATCGCCATTTGGGTGAGCCTTCGGACGAACAATTGCGAGAGTGGGTGCAGGCTGCTCAGCATCTTGGAGTCGATCGTTTATTAGCAGGGGACGAATAACTTCATGCGCATTGCGGAAATGGTTATTGATGGGTTTGGAGTATTTCGGGAAGTCACAGTTTCTGATGTGGATCCTAAGGTGACCGTATTTGAGGGACAGAATGAATCGGGAAAAACAACGCTCATGGCCTTTATTCGAGCCATCCTGTTCGGGTTTGAGGGCCGCCGCAATGGAGCGAACCGATATGAACCCGCCCGAGGGGGGCGCCATGGTGGAGCGCTGGTTGTCGAGACCGACGATGGCCGGCGGTTTCGCATCGAACGGATTGATTCCAGTGCACGAGGACGGGTGAAAGTATCCGCGACGTTTCCCTTCCAACAAACACCTTCCGAATCGGAAACGACTCGTCCCGATGAAGTCGTTCTCCATGAGCTGTTATACGGGACCTCAAAACTGCTGTATCAAAATGTCTTTGCCTTTGGCATTGGGGAGCTTGAACGATTAGATACCCTCCAGGACGAAGAGGTCAGCCATCATATCTATACCGTTGGGATGGGGACGGGATTGACTCCACTCACTGTTGTCCAAAGTGGGTTGGAGGCCGAACAGGCTCAGCTGTTCAAGCCGGGAGGACGAAAGCCTCTCATGAACCAACTGTTACAAGGTTTGGAGGAATCGCAGGCCTCCATTCGTGATTTGCAAGCGTTGCCCGATGAATACAACACACTCCGAAATCGGTTACGTGTCCTCGAACAGGAAATTCCTGAAGATCAGAAAGAGCTGGAAGAGACCAAGACTCGTTGTGATTGGGCAGAATCTCTGGTGAAAGCAAGGACGGATTGGGAGCAGCTCCAAGTCGTACATCAGGAATTGCAACAAGATCTTCCGATAATTGAAAGTTTTCCCGCCGGTGGAATCGAACGCCTTGCACAGGTGGAGCGGGCCTTGGGACGCGTGGAAACGCGACTCGATGAAATACGATCGACCATTCGGAAGGTGGTGGAACGACGAGTCAATCTGTGTCCGGACCCTCGGATTCTCAAACATCAAAACAATATTGAAGCCTTAGAAGATTTACGAGGTCAGTATAAGGGGGCGCTGGAAGCGTTCAGTGACCTGCGGTCTCGAGTGGCCGTGAGGCGAACAGTGCTGGATGAAATCCTGGGTCGCCTCGGACCGGCGTGGGATGATTCCCGATTGGATCGATTTGAAGCGT
>JADFRB010000032.1 GCA_022561525.1 Nitrospinota bacterium | reverse complement strand
GGAGAATGCCTCTATTCGTATATCCCGGCTACGAAAGGGAAGCGCCAAATCAATTGGTATTGTAATTTCATCCTTGACTTAATCGTCATTTCGGGGAGAATGGGTTTCAAGATAGCTGGAGGTATGAGAGAAAGGGTGGGGCCATTTTCGTGGCTGTGTTCCCCCGACTCTCATGTTGACGCGAAGGACTCACTCAATTTTTTTAAGGAGCAAACGTGGGGTTTGCCGGTGACCTATTAGGCTGGTTTTCGAATGATTTGGCCATTGATCTGGGAACGGCGACTACACTCGTGTATGTCCGTGGGCAGGGTATCGTTCTCAATGAGCCGTCGGTCGTTGCCATTGAAAAGCAGTCAAATACGGTCTTAGCCGTTGGGGTGGAAGCCAAGCGCATGGTTGGCCGAACACCGGGTAACATTGTCGCCATTCGCCCAATTAAGGAGGGGGTGATTGCCGACTTTGGGATGACGGAGAAGATGCTCAAGTATTTTATTACCAAAGCGCACAATCGCAGTTCGTTTGTGCGGCCACGGGTTATCATTGGAGTTCCCTCACGTATCACCGAAGTGGAGCAGCGAGCTGTGCGAGAATCCGCGACGCATGCAGGTGCTCGTGAAGTCTATTTGATTGAAGAGCCTGTGGCCGCGGCGATTGGTGCTGGACTGCCGATTACCGAACCATCCGGCAATATGGTGGTCGATATCGGAGGAGGAACGACCGATATCGCGGTTATTTCGTTGGGTGGCATTGTTTGTAGCGAATCCGTGAAAATCGCTGGCGACCAGATGGATGAGGCCATCATGAGCTATGTCAAACGCCGATATAATTTACTCATCGGCGAACACATGGCTGAAAAAGTCAAAATGGAGGTGGGATCGGCCTATCCGCTCGAAGAACAAAAAACGATGATGGTCAAAGGCCGCGACATGATTTCTGGTATCCCGCGAACCGTGGTCGTCAACGATGCGGAAATTCGCGAGGCGTTAGAAGAACCGATTCATGCGATTATCAATGCGCTTCGAACGTCTTTGGAAAAGACCCCACCGGAATTAGCAGGAGATATTATTGATCGTGGAGTTGTCCTTACCGGGGGCGGGTCCATGCTTCCGGGATTGGCTACGAGGTTTCAAGAAGAAACAAATTTGCCGATTATCACGGTTGATGATCCTCTCACCTCGGTGGTCTTGGGGGTGGGGAAAGTCTTGGATGAGATTGAGTTATTTAAAAAGGTCTCGCTCCTCACTTCCGTGCGTGGTATTGGGTAATTCCGACTTCCTGTGGCTTGACTGGGCCTGCCCCAACTTCGCTGCCGGTGGTCCTGTAATCCGATACACCCCTCCTCCGTGGTCAACGACGTACAGTTCTCCTGTTGCATCTTCCCCAAACGACGCAATTCGTAATCCCGTCGAAAGAAAGACGGTGACTCGATTATTCACCAGTCCCATGACTTCCCCGCTACAGTAATCGCCGAAAATATAGGTACCCTGTAGGTGAGGAATTTGCTGGCCTCGATATACATAGCCGCCAGTAATGGAGCATCGTCCGGATTCATGAGCATATTCCGCGATAGGCAGGGTCAAGCCGACTTGGGGGCAATCTGTCGAAGGCTTGAAGCAATGCATCCCCTCCATGATCCGCCATCCGTAGTTTTTTCCCTTTTCCACACGGTCAATTTCTTCCCACCGATAATGTCCGACGTCCGCCGCCCAAAGCTCCCCGGTCATTTGGTCAAAAGAAAATCGCCATGGGTTGCGAAAGCCAAACGCAAAAATTTCTTGGCCGTGTTGTTGCGTCGCAAAGGGGTTGTCCTGTGGTATGAAATAGGGGGCTCCATGGTCGATATCGATCCGAAGAATTTTTCCCAGAAGTTCTGTTTGATTTTGCCCGCGATTACCCGGATCTTCACCGGCTCCGCCATCGCCGGTGGCCATATAGAGGAATCCATCAGGTCCAAACGCGATCATCCCGCCATTGTGGTTACCGTAAGGTTGAGAAATGGTTAGGAGAATTTTTTCCGCGGGTTTTGCAAGATTGATCGTGTCAGATACCTGAAACTCCGAGATCACGGTTGCCCCATCGGCTGCCCGCGAGTAGTTCACAAAAAAACGGCCATTGTTCGAAAATTTTGGGTGAAACGCTAATCCGAGAAGTCCTTGTTCTCCGCCAAAGTTGATGCGGTCTGTGATGTCTAAGAACGGGGTGGGAAGCAGTCGCCCCTTTTCCAGGATACGAATTCGACCGGCCTGTTCCACAATAAACAGTCGTTGCCCCTGATCTCCTGAGTGAGTTACAAATACAGGTTGTTCAAGACCTTTGGTCACGAGAGGAAAAAGTGAAATGTCGGCTTTGGGTGGTGGTTTCGCTAGGGCGAAAGCCGAAATAGATGGGGACCAAATGAGTAACAGGGCCAACGCCGTTTCAATAAATCGTCGATGGATGAAGAAAAAGATTGGGAAAATCAATAAGTTGTGACAGATGCTGGTATGGGGAATTCTTTTCGTCATATCGGGTACGAATGGGTCTGTGATCACGGAATTGCGCACGATTTCCTTGGCCTGTTATAACGGGGATCTAGCCTATAATCAGAGGGAGCCTCCTATGATCTTAAAGTACGAAAATGAACCATTGGATTCCGAGGAATCCGGAGGGCATTATTACCATGTTTGCCAGGGGCGTATCCAGAGTTCCGCATTGTCAGTTCCTCCCCCTGATCAACCATATGAATGTCCAGATTGTGGGATTGACCTGGAAACCGAAGATTTTATGCTTGCCCAACAGCGGGGCTGGTCGTAAGGTAATTTGTGCGTGAAGCGTGAAGCGTAAAGATTAGGAACTGTTACCCTTTGCTCATCACTCGTTATCCATTTTCCCAAGTTTTTAGAGGTGTTGTATGGCAGGTAGTCAAGGTCGGAAAACTGTGTCGGTGTTGCGAGGTCTCATGATGTTGTGTGAGTCATGTTACCAAAGTGTTATCGAAGAAAAATTAGTGGATGCCAAGAATTACGTGGAAGACCACGAAGCCCTCTTCGATACCATTTGTCCCGGTTGCGAGGATCTCAATCGGCCCTTGGTGGATGATATGCTCGGAAGCTCCGAATAGCGGTTTTCCACTCCTCACTATGTTTAAACAGTAGCCAGACATTTTTGGTTTTGGTAGAGTGCAGGAGTTTGTCGACGGCGTGTGAGCCTGCCACGATCAGGGATGGATCAAATTTTTCGTTGTATAGGGAAGCATTCATGGCGATGTTCCATCAGGCATTTCTGAAACAGCTGTCTATAGCGAGGGTCACTATTTGTCTGGCAGGGGGTTTTGTCTTGATTCAAGCGGTGATGTCGGCTCCAGTGGTTTTTGCTCAGACAGATACTGTTGGCAATGCTCAGAATATCCAGCCCACGGCACCTCCCAGCCCTCGATTAGATTCCAATCTTCAATATTTTGATTCCTCGGGAGAGATGGAGGGGGACGATGAAATTCCCATGATGGCAGAAACTGTGGTGGAGGGTTCCACCATTGATTCGTTCAACGATCCGTTTGATGAAGGACCACAAACGGTGGTGCATGATCCATGGGAATCGTTTAATTCTGAAATGTTCCAATTCAACTACAACGTGGATCGCCATGTGCTTAAGCCCGTGGCCAAGGGATATAATGCAGTTGTTCCTCCTGATGTTCAAGGGTCCATTGCCAATGTCTTTCATAACCTGGGCTTTATCACGCGATTGTTGAACAGCCTTTTTCAGGGCAAGTTTGGACGTGCCGGAATTGAGACGAAACGGTTTCTGATCAATACCACCATCGGAGTCGCCGGTCTGTTTGACGTCGCAAAGTATGTGTTTGATACCGAAGCGCCTCCAAGTGAGGATTTTGGGCAGACGCTGGCGGTGTATGGCATCCAATCCGGTCCCTTTCTGGTGTTGCCGTTTATGCCGCCATTTACGGTTCGTGATGCTGTTGGGTTTGCCGGAGATATTGCGATGAATCCCATCAATTATGTTATTCCGTTTTTACCCAACCTTGGGTTAAATGCCGAGGATAGGATGAATGAGCGGTCTCTCAATCTCGAAACATTTGAAGGGATTGAAGAATCAACCGTTGATTTGTATGGTGCCGTTCGGTCCGGATATTTCCAGCGCCGGGCGAAAGATATTCGTGAGTAGGGGGCGGTGAAAACCCGTCCAATAACTCATCGCACCTTACATCAGTTTTCAACTAATCCATTGAACAAGCCCCTGGTCCTCGGGGGTCGCCACATGTTCCACAGCTTCCCGGTCCTCCCTCAAACCCGAAATCGCTCTTCCCACCGCTGACGGCAAAAGCCGAGAGCTGCTTTTCGATGTCGTGCGTCTGACACTCAGGGCAGGCAGGGATAGTGGAGCTATGGACAATGAGTTCAAATGGGTGCGAACATTCATTGCAGACATATTCATACAATGGCATTGGTTCAGTCTCCTTTTCACGGCAGTTGAATCTAACAAGTAAACCCGTATTATATGTGAGCGAGGCTTCATCTGACAATGAAGGTCGGCTCAGAGGGTGCGGGATCATCTTAATAGGTCGTATAACAAAGGACATTCTGGTATGTATCAAGAAGAAAAAACGTTCAATCTTCGGTTTCAATTGGAAGCCCAATTTCCTGAGGACTATGATGGTGATGAGGATGCGCATGCCTGGGAGCATGATTGGGAAACTCGCATTAAACCTGAAATCATCAAAGCCGTGTTCAATGCATTGCGAAACGCTCCCTCGTGGTCTGCGCATATCCGCAACAGGGGGATGTCAGCCACGGATGAAGTTGAAATCGCAATGACCAAAGTTTTTTAACCTAGAAACGGCAGTTGGGCGCAAAAAAGACGTGTAAGATATTGGCGTGCATGGTGAAATAGAAAAAGTCGTGGTCACCTCGGTGGTGATGAGACTTTTTTTATTTTGCGAGGTGCGTCAAGAACTTGCGCGGACTTTTGTGATCCAACTGCCGTTTCTAGGTTCAAGATGGTGTGGAACGTAATGGGTACGAAACTCAACATGAGCAGTAAGCGGCATCACCGCACAGGCTTGGGCGTGAGCGGAGTGCTGTTGTTGGGTGCAGCCATTTTCGTGGCCGATCCCGTTGGTGCACAAAATCTTGTGCTCACTCCCGTGGTTCCAGCGGATGTTGGACGACATCCGGAAGCCTTGACGGTTGGAGATTTTAATGGCGATGGGTGGCTCGATGTGGCCACGGTGAATAGCGGGTCCGACGATGTGACGATGTTATTCGGCAACGGCAATGGCACGTTTCGATCCGGCCTGTCCTTTGGTGTGGGACGGAGTCCGATGTTTCTCACCTCAGGCGACTTGAACCAGGATGCCGCACTCGATTTGATCGTGGCGGAGACGGGTTCTGATGGAATTGTCGTCTTGTTGGGAAAAGGGGATGGATTGTTCCAGCAGCCTATGTTTTACCCCTCAGGCAAGGGACCCACGTTTCTGGAATTGGGAGATCTGGATCGTGATGGAGATGAAGATGTCGTGGTCATCAATAGCGGCCGCTTTGGGAATTATCCTCCCTATAGTCTGGCCGTGTTGTTGAATGATGGGCATGGACATTTCAGTGCCGCTCAGGTGCTTGAAGAACAGGATCAGCATGGGTTGTTTCCGACCGGTGTGTCGATTGCCGATTTGAGTGGTGATGGTCTTCCTGAATTAACCGTGACCTGGAGTCAACCGAGTTGGCGGACCCCGAATGGACTCGTGTCTGTCCTAAAAAATGAGGGAAACGGCCGGTTCGCACGCAGCCAAGACATCGATGCCGGGTTTACGCTCAGTGCCCTGACGCAGGCTGATTTGGACGGAGACGGAAATCTCGACCTCATTGTCGCTAGTGTGTTTACGGATAGTTTGAACGTTCTCTTGCAAGAAGCCCCAGGGCAGTACACTAAACCCGCTCAACTTGATGTAGGATTTAGTCCCATTGCGGTGACCCTTCATGATCTCGATGGCGATGGACATTGGGATTTGATCGTCTCGAATCGGGCGTCCAATAGCACGTCCATTTTGCTAGGGAGAGGCGACGGCTCGTTTCAGCCGGCTGGCCATTTTGCTGTGGGAGCTGTGCCGACCTCCGTCGGAGTTGAGGATTTCAATGGGGATGGCTTCCCTGACGTTGTGACGACGAATAGTGATTCTCATGACGTGTCGATTTTACTGAGCGGCAAAGCCACTATCCCTTCGATTAATCTCAGTACCGATACTGTCCAGTTTGCTAATGAGAATGTTCGAAACGGACAGGCAGCGAAACTCCTGACGGTTACTAATGTGGGGTTAGGTCCTCTTACGATCAGGAAGGTGGTCCTGGAAGGGCCGGATTCTCAATCGTTTTCGATCAACGACGGGGCCTGTTCGGGAACCACGCTCACGACAGGAAAACTCTGCTCCGTTCACATTCGTTTTGCTGGGGATGAACCCAGGCCCTACCATGCGCAACTCACCATCTGGGACAATGCCCCCGGCGGGCCTCGAGTGGTGACCCTAAGTGGAAACGTAAAGGGGTAGAGCCTCTTTCCTTTGGCTCACCGTTTTTCTTCTTCTGTCATTTTGAGTGGAAGGAGAAATCTTTCCGTTGGGCTCAGAACGCCAGGCCAAGCGTGGCAGGAAAAGCGAGATTTCTCCCAAGGGTCGAAATGACATGGAAGGAAGGACCAAGTGGTGTTTTCTTTGTTGTCATTTCGAGTGGAAGGAGAAATCTCTTCGTTGGGGTTGGGATCCATTACCAAGCGTGGCAGGAACGGCGAGATTTCTCCCAAGGGTCGAAATGACAACGGGGCGTGGTCGAAATGACAACGGGGCGTGGTCGAAATGACAATGGGGCGTGGCCGCAATGACAACGGGACGTGGCCGAAATGACAACGGGGCGTGGCCGAAATGACAAGGAAAAAAGATTGCAATAACAATTCTTGCTCTTGTCTGCAAATTTCGTTAGGAAGAACGAATCATGTCTGCAGGCAACCTCCAACCTCGACTGTTTATCGGGATTGACATTGGCGGAACGTTTACCGACTTTGTCCTGTTTGACGAGACAGCGAATCAGATATCCACGTTTAAGATTCTCTCAACGCCTTCAAGTCCGGCTAAAGCAGTGCTGCAAGGCCTAGAGCGTCTTTCTAGTGAACTTCCACGAACCATCATTCATGGTTCCACTGTCGCCACCAATGCCCTGTTAGAACGAAAGGGTGCCAGGACTGCCTTCGTCACGACGAAAGGCTTTCGAGATATCTTGCGCCTTGGCCGTCAAAATCGACGAGCCCTCTATGATTGGTTCAGCGGGGGAGTCGAACCCCTCGTCTCCTCAGATCTGTGTTTCGAAATCCCGGAGCGGATTGATTATCAAGGCCACGTGCTTATCTCGCTTGATGTCAACGAGATTCCTGCCCTCGTGGATTTTCTCCATACGCAACACGTTCAGTCGGTGGCCATCAGTTTTCTTTTTTCCTTCACGAATCCTGCGCATGAGCAGAAAGTGGCCCAATGTTTTCGGCAGGAGGGATTTTTTGTGACGGCCTCCCAGGAATTGCTTCCCGAATTCCGTGAATACGAACGTGCGTCTACTACGGTCGTCAATGCCTATGTGTCGCCGGTGCTTGATCACTACCTTGGCGAGCTTGAAGACAAGTTGGGTGCCGACACGTTTTATATCATGCAATCCAATGGCGGACGGATTCAGGCGACACAGGGACGCCAACAAGGGGTGCACTCGATTCTCTCTGGCCCTGCAGGAGGCGTGGTCGGGGCCGTGCATGTGGCCAAGCTGGCTGGGTGCGACCGCTTCATTACATTTGACATGGGTGGAACCTCCACGGACGTCTCTCTTGTCGATGGTGAAATTGAAACCACGTCGGAAGCAGAAGTGGGCGGATTCCCAATTCGCGTTCCCGTGATTGATATTCATACCGTCGGTGCGGGTGGTGGTTCGTTGGTGCGAGTGGATAAAGGGGGTGCCCTTCGGGTGGGCCCGGAGAGTGCCGGAGCCGATCCCGGGCCAGTCTGCTATGGCCGAGGGGGACTGGTTCCCACGGTCACCGATGCGAATGTGTTGTTAGGTCGCTTGCCGGCATCGGGTCTCTTGGGAGGGCAGCTACCGCTGGATATTGAAGCATCGTCCAAGGCCATGGCGGTGTTGGCTGAACAGCTTGGCCTTCAACCACAAGCCGAATGTTCAGAGGTGGAAGCCGCGGTTTTGGGAATCGTTCAGGTTGTCAATGCCCAGATGGAGCGCGCGATTCGCGTGATTTCCGTGGAGCGAGGACATGACCCCCGGGATTATGCGTTGGTGTCGTTCGGTGGGGCCGGCGGCGGCCATGCCTGTGATTTGGCCAGGGGCATGGGAATTCGCCGAGTACTCATTCCTTCCTCGGCGTCAACATTATCAGCCTATGGAATGTTGACGGCCCATGTTCGAGTGGATGCCGTACAGACGATCATGCGATCCGATGAGCCCTCGTATGAAGAGTTGCAAGGAAACTTTGCACCCATGATCGAGAAGAGCATGTCTGACCTGAAGGCCCAAGGCGTGAAGCTTGATGATGTCGAAATACTCAGCGAACTCGATGTTCGGTATGTTGGGCAATCGTATGAATTAACCGTTCCCTTTTCGAAAACGTATCGGGCCATCTTTGATGCCCAACATCAGCAACGATATGGGTATCGGCAGGAGGATGCACCGATTGAGATTGTCAACCTACGGGTGCGGGGTATTGGTCGAACCACACCGCCTTCACTCTCGCGCTTACCAATTGAAGCTTCTGCAAACGCATCTCATGCTGTGACTGGAACACACCGGCTGGTCTTGCCTGATGGTCCTGTCCTGGCCCCGCATTTTTCACGAGAGCGCTTGCGCCCAGGCAATGAAATAGACGGGCCAGCCGTGATCATCCAAGACGACACGACAATCGTGTTAGGTATCAATGATCACGCGCGTGTTGATGAGTATGCCAATCTGCATATTGAGATAAGCCCTGGAACTTCCTGATGAACGATGCCATTCAGCTCGAAGTCTTTAAACACTTGTTCTCGTCGGTGGCCGAAGAGATGGGAGTTCGGCTTCGACGATCAGCCTTTTCTCCCAACATCAAAGAACGATGCGATTATTCCTGTGCCGTGTTTAACGAGCACGGCCAACTCATTGCTCAGGCCGAACATATTCCGGTGCACCTGGGCGCGATGCCGTTATCCGTCCAAGCCTGCCTGAAAAAGATGACCTTCGCCCCGGGTGATGTAGCCATCGTCAACGATCCGTTTGAGGGCGGCACGCATCTGCCTGATATCACGCTGGTGTCGCCGGTGTTCACTATGGTCAATGGCGGGGAGACGCTTCTCGGTTTTGTCGCGAATCGCGCCCACCATTCCGATGTGGGAGGCATGTCGCCGGGGTCCATGCCGTTGTCTCAGGAACTCTTTCAGGAAGGAATCATCATCCCTCCCCTAAAACTCATTTCTGAGGGACAACGCAATCAAGCATTGTGGGACTTGTTTCTCGCGAATGTTCGCACTCCCATAGAACGAGCCGGAGATCTGTACGCCCAACTGGCGGCGAACCGCACGGGTATCGAACGACTCCAAGCGTTAGTGGATCGATATGGCCGAGAGGTTGTCACGACACAGATGGACGGCCTGTTGATCTACAGCGAGCGCATGACTCGCCGGCTGATTGCCGCGTTGCCGGATGGGACGTATCGCTATGCAGATTATCTTGATGATGACGGAATTGATCCCGACCCGATCAAGATCATGGTGGCGATAACGATTCAGGGTGATGAAATTCTCGTTGATTTCGAGGGGTCAGCCCCACAGTGTAAAGGCAATGTCAATGCGGTGTATGCGATTACCTTGTCGGCGACGGCCTATGTTCTGCGCTGTTTATTAGGCT
>JADFRB010000031.1 GCA_022561525.1 Nitrospinota bacterium | reverse complement strand
TGAGCAAACCGATCTCGGCCATTTACATGCCAAATAACCGCTTATCCTGCAGGTCAAAAACCCGTGTCGGAAGTCCTCGAAGCGTTGCCGGAGCGATTTTGTAAATGGGATCATCCGCCGAGGTGATAGCGTATATCTCATCGGGTAGTTCCAACTGCTGAAAGAATGTGACCAGGTGCCCACGCTGTCCAGTATGGACCGTAGCGGTCAACAGGGGTGGCGGTAAACGTTTCAACAACGCTTCTTTTTCCGATGGCGCGTCGATGAAACCTGTTGCAGATAAGTCTTCGAGGGCCATGAGCAACAGTCCGACAGACGTTTTATCCGCCGGGCCTTCGAAGGGATCGGAAAAACGCCAATTGCTGGTTGGCCCATGCGTGGAAGCCACTCGCTGTAACGTCATCTGTTGATCGGCGTGTTGGAGCTGAATGCGCTCAACACGAGTCCGATCGAAAAACAGCACATCTTTATGTCTGAAGGTGAACAGGTTTTTTCGGCGGAAATTCCTGACCGATAAGGTGGTCAAGAGAATCTGTTTGTCTGATGCTCGTTGAGCATAGAGGGTCGAGGTCAAGGGGCTCACATCCCCCAGGCTGAGGGTTTCGGATTGCCCATTGGTCGTGAGTTGAATGATGACATGTGGGGAACCAAGGCCATAGTCACTGAGATCCTTCGCGTCTTCTTGGATCACGCGGGAAATTTTTCCAATCTCGAGCGCGCGGAGAATTTTTCCGATTTCTCGGGAGTCGGCTTTAGCCTGAATGGGTTCCACGACGCTCCATCGGTGGCGATCGTCACGGGAGAGCTGAATCGTTTCCGTACGCGTGGTGATCTTCAATTCCATGACTTCGCGATAGTCAAATGGCAGGAGACGTTGGACTTCCTGTTGTTGAACCACTTCTTGTTCCATCGTTGGAACTTCGATGGTATAGAGGTACACGGCGAGTCCGGCGAAAATCACCGCGAGTAAGATAGTGGTTCGGTAGGATATCATGGGGTTATTACTCTTAGCATTGTGCCCTCAGCGTTTGGGCGTGGTTCTTGGTCTGGTTTACAACTGACGCCGTCTGCGCCAAATTGTGATCCCCAGAAACAACAACAGCAGGGGAACCGAGAAGACTTGGACAGCCAGCAACATATGTTCCTGTGTCGGGTTCGGAATGAATGGGGCAAATGTGGGGTCTTTGGCTGAAATAGAAATCAGGGCTTCTTCCTGCGCAAGCCAGGCAACGGCGTTTAACAGAAAGTCGGTATTGCCGGGAAACTTCGCATACGCATTACTGGCAAAGGCCGAGTTGCCAATAATGACGGTGGACGGATGTGGAGCTCCAGAATTTTTTCCATCCCTGAACTCCAGTGCCGCCGCGAGTGTGAACGGTCCTTTTCTGTCTTTGCCTTCTTCGAACTCCGGGGTCATTTGGGTAAAGTTGGTGTTGGCCCAGCTTGAGTCCGAGGATTGGGTCAAGGATGTAAAGGTCCACTGAAGGGCCCTAGCTTGGTCAAAAGTCACGTCCTGTGACACAGGAAGCAAAATTGGCGCGGTAAAACCTTGGGTGATGGCGTGAGTAGTAAAACGTCGAACACGTAAAAACGTCGGGCTACCTTGC
This sequence comes from Nitrospinota bacterium, assembly GCA_022561525.1. Taxonomy (GTDB): domain Bacteria; phylum Nitrospirota; class Nitrospiria; order Nitrospirales; family UBA8639; genus Nitronereus. The sequence goes on along the minus strand of JADFRB010000031.1, from coordinate 8,345 downwards.
GAAACACGATCTTCGGGATCGACAATTATCCCTGGCCCCAGCTCAAGTCCCCATTGAGCCAACATGGGTTCTAGCCCTGAGTTTGTTCGGGGATCGATCAACAGAAGCAGGCTACCACCTGTCTCAACGAAATCCATGAGGAAGTTAGTTTCCCCTTCGGAAATCCGTTCACGGGGCCCGGCCACGATTAACACGGTGGTTCCCTGAAGGATCGACGCATCGTTGTTCAATCCTCCTCGATCAACCTCATAGCCCTGGGCCCTCAAGCGTTTCTTCAAAAACGACAGCCCTCCGCTTTCGTGGTTTTGTATCCGTCGTTCCCCATGTCCTTCCAGAAACACGACCCGTTTTTTCTCATTCCTGGTCACGCGGATCAGTGCACTGGTTAGATTGGCCTCGGTAGGTTTTGTCACCTGGATGGTGTGCTCCCCACTCTGAAACACGGCGGTATCGATTTTTGTAATATCGAGCTCCCGAGCGAGCTGAGGTTCCTTTTCGGGGTCAATAAAAGTAACCAGAATATGAGGCGAGACGTGGCTGTAAGTGTCCAGCCAATCCCGATAGGCGCCAAACCCCGGGCTACGCTCATGGGCAAAGACGCGAATGTGGACATCCTGTCTGAGTTGGCCCAAGACTTGAAAAGTTTGAGGCGCAAGAGAGAAACGCTGGGTTTCGGATAAGTCCCACCGTCCTCCGTGGCGGACTACCAGAAAGTTTACGATGACGAGGATGCCGATCATCAACACGATCGCCAGGATGCTATGAAAACCAAGTATGGTGGAACGCTGAGTGGAAAACGTTTTGAGTCGCTGCCAATTGCCGACGAGGTACATCAACAAGCACAGCAACCCAAGGCTTTCCAGAGTGGCCACGGTTCCTGGTCGGGACGGATCGATTTCTGACAGCACCAATCCGCTGAGTGCCAGCACCGCTCCCAAGATTCCTAATAACGGCATGAGTGGGTTTATTGCCATCGATGTGAATCCACGACTCGGTGAGCGATAAACAACATCAACACCGTGCCGGACAGGTAGTACACGATATCTTTGGCTTCCAGCAGCCCTCGGACGAGACGATCAAAATGCTCCACAAAGGAGAGATAGGAAATGACTGCCCCGAGCGTCGTATCGCCCAACATTGACCCCAGCCCACCAATGAGCCCAAAGACAATGATGATGCCAAAACTCAGAAATGCCGCGACGATTTGATTTTCGGTCAAGGTCGAAGCCAGGACGCCACACGATAAAAAGAATGCACCTTGCAGGGCTAAACCAAGATAGCCGGTCAGAATGGGATCCACATGAAACGTACTATAAAACGAGAGTACGAACGGTGTGAGTCCGGTTAATCCCAACAGACCGAGGTAAATAATCAGCACGCTCATAAATTTCGCGGAAATAATTTCATTGATCCCGATGGGTGAGGTCAGCAGCAATTCCATGGTGCGCAATTTCCGTTCTTCGGCAAAGAGCCGCATGGTGAGCATCGGCAGCAGGAAAATGAGGACGATGGCCAAGCTGTGAAAGATGGGGCGGAAGACTAATTCATTCAAGTTGAGCTGTGCATAGGTATTTTGCATTTGCAAAAAACGGAGGGCTTGTTGTCCGGCATTCACGACCATAAGATGCGCCAGGAATCCGGAAATAAACAAGAACACGGCGCCGACCACATAGAACACGGGTGACACCACAAAGCAGCGAAGTTCTTTGGCAATGAGCGTGTTGACAGGAGTCATGCTTGGGTCCGGTTCTCCACGGGTAATGATGGGTGTGAGGAAGGAGAAGCGTCCTGCGCGTGGGCTAGGTTTTCGTCCTGTTGCGTCAATTGTAGAAACACGTCTTCCAATGATAGGGAAAGGGGTTTGAGTTCCAAGAGTCCGACACCTTGATTGACGACAAACTGCGCAATGTCTTCGCGCAGGTCCTGCCCGAGTTCATATTCAATGATACTGGTTTCAGGTGTTGGGCCCTGGATGACCTGAAGGACGCCTGGAATTGTCGAAAGGCGTTCACGCCAATTATCCGGAGGGTGTTTAACGGTGAGGCTTATTTTTTCCGACTGTCGCAGTCGAGAGGAGAGTTGGGCCGGCGTATCTTCGGCCACGATGTGGCCGCGATCAATTATGACGACACGATCACATATGGCGGTGGCTTCCGACAAAATATGCGTGCTTAAAATGACCGTATGGGATCCCGCTAACCCACGGATCACGTCTCGAATTTCGATAATTTGTATCGGATCGAGTCCTATCGTGGGTTCATCAAGAATCAACACCGGTGGGTCATGAATAAGGGCTTGCGCCAAACCGACCCGTTGGCGAAACCCTTTGGACAAATGGCCGATTACCCGGTGGCGGACCGATCCGAGTCCCAGTTGCTCAATGACTTGGGCCATGCGACCGGGAACGCGTGAGGGAGGTAGACGTTTTAACTGGCCGACGAACCTCAGATATTCCGTGACCGTGAGTTCTTGGTACAATGGTGGGGATTCAGGCAAATATCCAATGCGCTTTTTTATTTCTTGGGGGTGCTCAAAACAGTCGAATCCGGCCACCTGGACCGTGCCCTCGCTGGCTGGCATAAAGCCGGTGATAATGCGCATGGTTGTCGTTTTTCCCGCGCCGTTTGGGCCCAGAAATCCAAGGATTTCGCCCCGTTTGACATTGAAGGTGACGTCTTCAATGGCTAGGTGGTTGCCGTAGCGTTTCGTGATGTGTTGAACGGAAATCATGCTTAAGCTGATCGTACGATCTCGTGCACTCGCTCGTGTTGTCGTTGATAAAATTTTGAAATCACGCGGGCAACGGGAAGGGCTAAGATCATACTGGCCGGAAAATTCCTCAGTCAAGGCATGGGTATAGCAGAAGTGCTTTAAAGGGAATCCAATTCATTCGTTGACAATTTTGTGTTATTGATTAATAAATACGCATATAATGTGTACAAATATCGGTGGTCTTTGCTTCTAACTCCTGAGGGATGGAAAGGCCTCTTTTCCCGTTTGGGATGGGATGAATGAACCAAAGTGATGTAATATTGATAGGGGTTACTATTTTTGCCAGGTGAAAGGGTCATAGATGAAAGGAGTTGGTTGTATGTGTAATGTGAAAGGTTCTGCTGCCCTTGTTATTGCGGCTGCAGCCATGGTTATGTTCCTCACTGGGTGTGAGACCACGAAACATGCTGAAGTGATGACCGCTGAGGAATTGGCGGCCCAAGCTCAGGCCTCCGGCTCGCAGGGTTCAGTCACGGGTTCAGGCAGCGACCAAGGAGGGATTCCCCTGGCTGGCCAAGGGATGAGCGAAGGCTCCCTGTCGGTGGGTGATTCCTCAGGTACGGTCGCTGGAACTGGGAGTTCGGCACGGTCCCTCTCAAGTATTAATCCGGAAGGCCCTCCGTCTCCCACGCTTCGTGATGTGAGTGGTGCGAGCATGGGCGGGGATATTTCAGGTGGTAGCACAATAGCCGACACTAGAGGCTCCGATACAGGAATATCCGATGGAATGGAAGGCGGGACGGACAGTGGTACCCATGTGCCCACGGGAGAATCCATGGGGCCCAGTGGGTATGAGGGACAACAATTTGTCCGTGCGCTCATACCTTCAGATTTTGTTCCGGAAAGTCCTCCGCAACCTATGTTGGGTGATGGTCGCGCATCAACCGATTCAGGCATGGAAACGAATGGCACTTCGGGGTCTGGCGACGAAGTCGTGCGATTGCCCGATCTTGATTCTATGGAGCCCTTAAGCCAAGGTGACTTGGATGGCTCTCAAGAAGATGGAAGCAATGGAATTGGTGGCGGGGGCGGATTGGGGCATGTGTATTTTGATTTTGACCAATACGTTATTCGAGGCGATGCGGTCTCCACCTTACAAGAGAATGCACAATTACTCAGTGCGACGTACCAAGATTCCAGCGTCCTGATCGAAGGCCATTGTGATGAACGTGGAACCACGGACTATAATCTCGTATTAGGTGAACGCCGGGCTCAGGCGGTTAAAGATTACCTGGTTAACTTAGGCGTGTCTTCTTCGCGCATCCAAATTGTGAGTTATGGCAAAGAGCGTCCGAGCTGCACAGGGTCAGAAGAATCGTGCTATCAGGAAAATCGCCGCGGCCATGTGGTGCTGCAATAGCCGCGGAGGATAGATTCTCCCATCACACGTTTCTGACAAGAGTTCTTGCGAAATCGTAGAAAAGTGGCTTCATACTTTTTACCTTGAAAGGGTGAATGGTGTGGGGCCTTTTTTCTTGTTTTTCCCCTTGTTAAAAATGAATAAGCAAATCAAAACGATTGTTTTTGTCTCCTTCGAAAACGAATTTGCCCCGCTCGGGGGGCTGGCAGCGGTGATGCGTCTGCTTCCTAAACGAATGGCACACATGAGTCATGACCGATGTGTTACTTTTACACCGTTTTTTCGCGAGATCACCAAGTGTAAGCCCAAGCTCATGGATTCCATTCAATCAACAGGCATCACGTTTTCTCTTGTCTATGATGGGAAGAATCATCAGGTTGAGATTTTTCAGCATCAAAGTGGCGACGGGTTTACAACCTACCTGTTCGATTCCCAGAAATTTTTTAATGCGCCCTGTGATTGCGGAGATCCACCTGGTATGGACGCTCCATGCAATCCCTATTTGAATCCGGCGCACCCGGAGCAACTACTCGATGACTCCTTCATGTTCTCATCGGCTGTACCCAAAGCCCTGGTGGCGTTAGGACTGACTCAGAATGTGGTGTTGTGTCTCCAAGACTGGGAGGCAGCGGGGGCGGCCATCGTTGCCAAGAATGATCCGCGGCTTTCTGGGATCTCCTGCTTATTAACCTTGCACAACTCCTATGATAGGCTTGTGAGTCAAGCGGAAATGAAAAGAATGACGGATTGTGTGTTACCCGGCCCGACGGTTCTTGCCAAAGCAGGCCCGTTTCTTGATGGTCCCATTTGCACCGTCTCCCAGCATTTTGCGCATGAGCTGATTCATGAACCCGTGCATCGGGACATCTTTACCCCGCATCTTCAGGCGATATTTAAAGAACGGACGATTCGAGGAATTAACAATGGACTGTTTAGCCAACTTGATTTTTCACCGGAAGCCCGAACCCAAGCTGCTTCTGGAAATTACCATGGGCTCTTGGAAGAAAAAGCCACGCGTCGCCGGGAGATGATCCAAAAGCTGGAAACGTATCAACCTGAGAGGGCATGGGGGTTGTTAGATTTCAACAATTTTGATGGGCCGGTGTTTCTGTTTTTTGGTCGGGATGATCCGCGACAAAAGGGCTATGACCTTGCGGCAGCGGCTATCGACCGTATCCCCCCTGGGCAGGCGAAGTTTGTCTTTACCCCGATTCCTGGAGACGAAGGGATTCAAGGGCTGCAATTTTTACAAAACCTGGCCAAGCGTCGACCGGGTGAGGTGAAGGTGTTCCCTTTTCGGATGGAGCAAGGATACACGGAACTTCAACAGGGAGCGTCGTTTATCGTAATGTGTTCCCTCTATGAACCCTTTGGTGGGGCGACGGAAGGCTATGCTGTTGGCACGCCTGTGGTGGCAAGAGCGACCGGTGGGTTGGTTCAGCAGGTTGTGCCGTATCCTTCTGTTGCGTTGAATGCGGCAGTCCGTACTTTGAGCGATCAGTTTCATCGGGAATCAGACGCTCCAACAGGGTTCCTCTTTCGCGAGTCAGGACTTGGTGTGAAAGAGGCAGCACAAGGATGGAGCGCAATTTTGGATTGTGCCTATTGGCCTGGAGGCGACCGGTTACAAGAACGAATGCAGATTCCCTTGTTTCGTTCAATGGTCCAAGCCGCTGAAGGCGCGTTACGTAATGCTATCGAACTCTACCACACGGATCAAGCAGGCTATGCCCAAATGATCAATCAAGGCTTTCACATGTTAGACCGGTTTTCCTGGGACCAAGCCGTTCGCGAATATCAAGAAATTTTCTCCTCCCTCCCATCCGCCTAAGAGGGGCTGTTGTATTGTAATGGGGTCAGACTCGATTTTAATCTAGCTTTGTGTTATCTTTCGACTCTCCCTATGAGAATTTATGAGAAAAGGAGGGTGTGATGGCGCGCTTGCCTCGTTTTTTTGTGCCCGGATATCCGTTGCACGTGATTCAACGTGGAAATAATCGAGATGCCCTGTTCTTTAACAAGGCCGATTATCGCATCTACCTTGATTGGCTTGGCGAGGCGGCTCGCCGCCACGGTTGTACCCTGCACGCCTATGTACTTATGACCAACCATGTGCATATCCTCCTGACTCCTGAACAGCCCTACAGCCTGCCAAAGATGTTTCAATCGCTGGGCCGGCGGTATGTTCAGTACGTGAATACGACCTATCAGCGGACCGGAACATTATGGGAAGGCCGGTATCGGGCAACCCTCATTGACAGTGAAGCCTACCTTCTCACCTGTTGCCGGTATATTGAACTCAATCCCGTGAGGGCGGAGATGGTGAGGCATCCGCGAGAGTATCTGTGGTCGAGTTATCACTTCCACGCGGAGGGCAAAGCTGAGCCATGGTTGACGCCCCATGCCTTATATCAACGACTGGGGCGAACAGCAGCGGAGCGGCAGAAGGCGTATCGGGAATTGTTTCGGCGCAAGTTGAGTGGGGAAACCCTGGACGCGATTCGTGAGGCGACGAACAAGGCCTGGGTCTTAGGAAGTGAGCGGTTTAAAGCCCGCCTAGTTCGGAAGATTGATCGTCGTATTGCTCCACTCCCCCGTGGCCGCCCACGAAGCAGGCCTGCGTAAATCGAGTCTGATCAGATCAAATGTTTCCTATTGCTGAGGCCGTTCCCGAAAAGGTCTTGCAAGGTCGCCTGACATTTTTTCTTGGCTAGTTTTTGAGCTTACCGAACAAGGAATGTGGGGTGATGAAAAAAAAAGTGCACCGATTCGAAAACCTTAAACTGTGCAAAACGTCGAATAATCAGGCGGGGGCAGATCCTTCACGTCTTTCAGACCTCTGAGTGGAAAAACGGAACGACTAATTGAAGGCGACAAACTGATCGCAGCCGGTCACGATTTGCGACAGAACCACCAAACCGCAAAATGTTACATCTGGACCATACCCATCGGTTGAAACCTTGTGTTGTTGGCATCCATAGGCACAGACACTCAATTTGACACCCGAATCCGTAAGATCTCGAATGGTGGGATTTTCCAGATTCTTCACACCTTCATCAATCAAATACAAATAGACTTGAACCTTGGCATGCTGAGCAGCTTTGCTTAATTGTGCCACCGTTTCTGCGTTGGGATGCGTGGGGGGGGTGGAGAGAAGTAGCCCGAGCTTTTTTCCTTCGAGATTGGCCATAAGAAGAACAGAATGAGATAAAATCTTGTGCAATACTTTGGCGACTATACTGTTCAGAAAAGGAGCCGGTCAAGGGGCGTCGCTCGAGTTGAAACTGGACATGGATTCTTTCTCCCGACGAATCTGTCCGTTCATGTTGCGTGGCGTGTCCTCACGGTGTCTCTTTGATGTGGAAGCCTAACATGCTCCTTATTCGAATCCAAGGCGATTTTTGTTTTCACCGACAAGCGGTGTTAGGGTATCACGAGAAATTGATGTGGCAAAGGAGCGATTCCTCATGAAGATCCTGTCTATTGTTGATTGCTGCACGAAATGGGGTGGGTGCGTCAGCCTTCTCATCCTCCTCTGTTTCCCGGGACAGCTTCTTGCTCAGTTGCCGTCGTTAACGCCTGGAGACGTTGTGCAGTTATGGCTCACCGTGTATCCGGATAATTTGGATCGGGCTGCCAATATGACCACATTGAACTTTCGTCAAGGCATCCCGAGGCAAGATTGGATTGATGCCCAGGATCCCATTCTTCGAGGGCTACGCTTAAAATATGGGCAAGGTCGGATCCTGTACGAAGATATTCAAGGAAATGAGGCGCGAGTCATTCTTCGTGTGCCGGTGTCGTCCTGGATGGGATCTGCCGTCAAAGATGAACTCTATTCCCTTGTGAAGGGAGAGGAAGGGCTATGGTTTATCGATCGAGTAGATGAGTACGTCCCGAATACCAATCAGATGTGGTAAGGGTCCATCACGAAATAATCGGTCCAATTGGCCGAGGTGATTTTGGAGCGAGCCAAGGAGCGAAGAGTGCGCATACCGGGAGTATGAAAGCGATGAGCGACGCCGGCGGAGCCCACAAGCGTCCGGCCCTCCGGGGAGGCCCATCTTTGGCCCGGGGCGGCGTTGCTCCTCAGTCACATAGCCCCGCTAGGCTCCCTCGTCGCGCCTTGCCCCAATCACAAATCTGGGCCTCCCAATTGTCCCGGTTATTTCGTGACGGACCCTGAGCGCACCTGGCACAATACAAAAATGTC
>JADFRB010000030.1 GCA_022561525.1 Nitrospinota bacterium | reverse complement strand
TAAAAAGTTGGCTTGGCTTGGGATCGGATGGAACCCGAGATCACGGAGCTCTGATTCAACCACCGCCATTTCCGATTCATTGAGCACGCGGCTGGTGGCCACATGTTCGTCATCCCGTAACGCGGCCAGGGCGGCTTTTTGAGCGAGGGCATTCGTGTTGAAGGGATTGCGTACCCGGTGAAGGTAATCCACAATTTCGGGTGTGGTGATTCCATATCCAATGCGCAATCCGGCTAATCCGTAAATCTTCGAAAAGGTCCGAAGGACGGCAACAGGCCGGTTCTCTCTGACATACTGAATGGTATCCGGGTAGTGTGGGTGCCGCACATATTCATAATAGGCTTCATCAAAAACCACAATGACATGATCCGGGACGTCCGCCATAAACGCTGCGACTTCATCTTTGGTGATCATGGTCCCCGTGGGATTATTGGGATTGCACAGAAACACTAATCGCGTTCGATCCGTGATGGCTTTGGCCATGGCGGGCAAATCATGACACCACTCTTTTAAGGGCACTTCTTTGATGACTCCATGCCCACCCGTGACAGCAAGTTTGTACATCACAAACGTGTGATCCGCCATCACGGCTTCGTCACCAGGAGCCACAAAGGCTTTGACCAAGAGGCTAATGATTTCATCCGAACCATTACCGACGATGATTTGGTTCAGGGATACTTTTAGGTGATCCGCCAAGGCTCGGGTTAAATGATGCGCCCCTCCATCGGGATAGAGATGTAGAGTTTCCGCGCCCGTTCTCAAGGCGGCAAGGGCCTTGGGAGAAGGGCCAAGCGGATTCTCATTCGACGCCAGTTTGACGGCTCCTCGAATGCCTAATTCCCGCTCCAATTCATCCAGGGGCTTCCCCGGAGAATATGGGACTAATTTGGCAATGTCGGGGTGAACGTGGAGAGACATTTTGTATCTCGTATCTCGTCGTTCGTATTTCGTCGTTCGTATTCTTTTTTTTACGAGATACGAAATACGAGAGACGAACGACGTTTTTTTCTTCCTTAGGAATGCATCGGATAGGAACCAAGGATTTTCAAAAACAAGCATCGGAGTTTTATTTCATCGAGGGTTCGGCGAATTCGATCTTCATTCATATGACCTTCCACGTCCACAAAGAAAATATACTCCCAGGCTTTCCGTCGAGACGGTCGAGATTCAATCTTGGTCATATTGATACCATTTGAGGCAAAAGGCCGAAGCAAATCGTACAGTGCGCCTGCCTTATCTTTGACCGACAGCATGATCGAGGTCTTGTCTTTTCCCGTGGGATCAGAGGCATGTTTGCACAACACGAGAAATCGAGTGAAGTTGTTAATGTTGTCTTCGATGCGCGATTTCAAAATTTTCAAGCCATACATTTGGGCGGCCAGCTCAGAGGCGATAGCCGCAGAATCCGTTTCGGCCACGCACTTTTCCGCGGCACTTGCCGTACTGGGCGTTTCCCGAATGGCAACGTTGGGGACATGGCTTTCCAACCAGTTCCGACATTGGGCTAACGCATGGGGATGTGAATAAATAGTTTTGACCGAATCTACGGTGTTCGCTTTGGACATTAAGTGATGGGAGACTTCTTGCAACACTTCCCCATAGATTATCAAGTTGGAATCGATGAACATATCCAGGGTGTAATTGACGACCCCTTCCGTTGAATTCTCAATCGGAACCACTCCGTAAAGAGCCCGCCCACGTTCGACTTCATCAAAGACTTCTTTAATGCCACTGACCGGAACGTAATCAGCGGATTGGCCGAATTTCCCCAGGGCGGCCAGGTGCGTAAACGTAGCAGGAGGACCCAGGTACGCAACGGTCTGTATACCTTCAAGGGAAAGGGATGCCGACATGATTTCCCGGTACACCGGACGAATCGCGTCGTTGGGAAAGGGCCCGGTGTTCAGTTTCGTCAAACGGTCGACAATGGCTGCTTCACGCCCTGGGGTATGAAGAAGGGCATTGGGGTCCGCTTGCCGCTTGGCCTTGCCAATGGCAATGACATGATGCGATCGCTCATTGAGGAGCCGGAGGATTTCATCATCCAGCCGATCAATCTCCTGACGGGAAATTTCAATGTGTTGTTGTTCTGACATACGGTGGTCTGAGGAAAAACACAGTATCGGTGAGCATACGCAGAAGCACCCATCTTTGCAAGAAAGTGCAGGGCTTGGTACCACAATTTCGTCGCTGGTTGCTGGTCGCTCGTCGCTCGCATCTCGTATTCGTGAAGCATGAAAGGTGAGGCGAGAAACGAAAGGGGTGAAGGAAAAACGTATCTCGTGTCTCGTCGTACTCCTGACTCCCTCACTATTTTCGTATCTCGTAAAAAAAAGAAAGGTTGTCTCCAAAGTGAGTGGGTGATTATGGGTCGTTTTTCAGATGGGCTTGAACAGACAGGGTAGGACTTTCAGGCGGAGATACTCCTCATCGCGTAACCCATACGTCCTTCGTGGAATCACCCGGATCTTATTGGTGAGTCCCTCCACGAAACCAAGCGAAACCTTGTTCGCGGATGTGGCCTAGGCGGCACTCCCATCCCCGTGCCGCTCGATCATCTCCGCAAAGTCCTCGTAGGGTTTGAGTCGCTGCCCCTTCAACGCGGCCTTCCAGTTCTCGAAAAACCGCCTGGCCCAGCCTTTGATCTGATACTCCCATCACTGGCCGAAGGATTCCTGCAGCAGAGAGGCCGTGTGGAGTCGCTTGTTGGCGCGGAGGAGTTTTTCGAGTGCCATCCGCCCCTCAAGGGTCAAGGTCTTCTTTCGTGACAGTAGGGTAGACTTCTGCCCCATGCTAAACGACCGGTCCTTCTCGGCCAGCCGCTTGTATTCCTGTTTGCGCACCGTATCGAGTGCCTGGCCCAGGGGCCTCATCACGTGAAACGTGGCATACAGGATCGCCGCCCGAGGCGCGTGCTGCACGGTCAAGGCCTCGAAGGCCCGACACATATCCATGACCGCCAGTTGAATACCGGCTGTTTTCTTGGCCGCCAACCACTGCGAGAAAAGATCCAGGCTCTGCTCGGAGCGATCGACGCCCCCGACCCAGATCGGCCGCCGCCTCACCAGATCGCTCACCACGATCCTGTCCGTATGCCCCTTTTTGCTCGAGATCTCGTCAAGACCGATGGCTTGGGGGCTTGGCCCCCATTGGCTTCGTTTAAGGATTTGGCTCATTCGTTTAAGAAACGGGTTTCATTTGCTTAAGGGACTCTCAGATAGAGGCCATCGACGCTGTGGCGTCCCCTCACCAAAAAGGAGAAACACCCCAAGAAAACCACAGCGCCTATGGTCCCGCCTGAAAGTCCCTTAAGCGAATATCCCGATCCTTAACCGAATGTACCTAGTTCATTAACATAATGCATTCAATTCATTACCCGAATGCCATTTCCTGCTAGAGAGCCACTTAATTTTAACTTTAAATGTACCGAAATATAAATCGAAAACTTTTGGGATTGTACCAGCATAACTCAGGAAATGTTTTCTGTGGTACATGAGAAAGAGCCGTTTAAGTAAATCAAAGCCGATCATTTAATTGAACATTTTGTGGCCGGAACAATAGCTAGATGTGCCGCCGATCTGGCGAGGGTCAATTGCAATACAGCAGCCTATTTTTACTACCGCCTACGCGAAATGATTTGCTTGGCGACGGAGAAGGCAACGGCTGTGACCGGAGAAATAGAACTGGATGAACGTTACTTTGGCGGCATCCGAAAAGCTAAACGGGGACGGGGAGCTGTCGGTAAAGTCCCGGTCTTTGGAATCCTTAAACGTGGCGGCAAGGTCTACACACAGGTTATTCCAGATGCAAAGAGCCAAACGCTCATGCCCTTCATTCAAGAAAAAATCCAGCCTGATAGCATTGTCTATACAGATTGCTGGCTCGGGTACAACGTGCTGGATGTGTCAGCGTTCAAGCACTATCGGATGAATCATTCGAAATTGTTTGTCAACAAACATAAGCACATCAACGGGATCGAGAATTTCTGGAACCAAGGCAAGCGCCATATGCGGAAATTTAATGGTATTCCTGTCAAACATTTTCCTTTCTTTTTAAAGGAGTGTGAATGGCGATTTAACAACCCCAATCCCAAAACACAATCAAGCCAACTAAAACAATGGGTTAAACATTATATGGCCTAATTATCTGGTACAGCCCCTAACTTTTTAAATGAAACGACTTAAGTTAGGAGCCTATCCGAGATGAGTGATCGTCACGAGGGTGTGCGGGTTTGAGTCAGATGTTTCGATCGTTTAAGGCAAATAGTCTGACAATTCAACGAAAACGGGGAATGTTCAAAAAGGCATGCCCTGAGTCTTTCCGAAGGGTCTATCCAGCAAGGCCGCAGGGCTTTGGGCGCGCGGAGCGTACGCGGAGTACGTGAGCACGCCAAAAGCCCGAGAACGCAGCTGGCGGCCTTTTTCAACATTCCCCGAAAAGGATCGGAAGATTTGGCCAAATCCATCGTACCTGTAGTAGATCCGTCTAATCTTGGACGGGCTCCCAGAGACGCAATACTGAAAAATATGTTCTGATGAATAACCTGTCTTCTCTTCTCAACACCTCATGGCTGTTGGTCTGTACGGCGCTCGTGTTGCTCATGCAGGCAGGGTTTACCTGCCTAGAGACCGGGTTGGTTCGGGCGAAAAATAGCATCAATGTTGCCATAAAAAACCTTGTCGATTTTTGCGTGTCCTCCCTGATTTTTTGGTGTGTCGGCTTCGGGTTGATGTTTGGCATGTCGGCCTTCGGGTTGTTCGGCACCAGCGACTTCTTTTTTAACTGGGTCGATGATTCCATGGGAACCACGTTTTTCTTGTTTCAGCTGGTGTTTTGCGGAACCGCGACGACCTTAGTGTCTGGAGCCGTGGCTGAGCGCATGCGGTTTTCCGGATATCTGATAGTGACCGTGGTCATTGCCACGCTGATCTACCCGGTGACGGGGCATTGGATGTGGGCGGAATCCAGTTCAGGAAGTCCGGGTGGATGGCTCAAGGACCTGGGCTTTATCGACTTTGCCGGTTCAACCGTCGTCCATTCCGTAGGTGCGTGGGTAGCCCTGGCAGCGATTCTCATCTTGGGCCCGCGCAAAGGCCGATTTGATCAGCAGGTTCCCATACAAGGCCATAATCTTCCCTTCGCCTCGTTAGGAGTATTTTTGTTGTGGTTTGGCTGGCTGGGGTTTAACGGCGGATCCCTGTTAGAACTCAATAATCGGGTGCCGCTGGTGTTGGCCAATACCATTCTGGCTTCAGTCGTGGGTGGACTTACCGCGTTGACCATCGGCTGGAGGTATTACGGATATCCCGAGGTCCTGGTCACGATGAACGGCATCCTGGCCGGCCTGGTGGGCATTACAGCCTCCGCGCATATCATGACACCGTGGGCAACGGTGGCTATCGGCGCGATTGCAGGCGCGATTGCTGTTGGTTCAACCCTTTGGCTCCAAAAAATGCAGATTGATGATGTGATTGGCGCTGTGCCGGTCCATGGATTTGCCGGGGTGTGGGGCACCCTTGCCGTGGCCTTGCTTGCGGACCCGGACATGTATGGGACTGGCCTAGGCCGCTGGGAGCAACTGGGCGTGCAAGTCCTTGGAGTCGCAAGCGGTTTCGTCTGGGCTTTTGGACTGGGGTACGGGCTTCTTTATGCAATCAATCGTTTCTCACCTTTACGGGTAACGGAGGAACAAGAGTATCAAGGCTTAAATGTCGCGGAGCATGGTGCGAGCACGGCCATTTTAGATTTGTTGGTGGAAATGGACCACCAACGGAAAACCAGCGATTTTTCACGCCACGTCACGATCGAGCCGCACACCGAGGTGGGTCAGATTGCGGGTCAATACAACCGGGTGTTGGATGCCGTCAATGCCGAAACCTTCCGGCGGGAGGCAGCCGATGCCGCGGTGAGAGAAGAGGCGCGAATAGTCGGCCTGTTGCAGGAAGTTGCCATGGCAGCCAATGAAGCAGAGAGCGGGGTCCAAGCATTGCAAATCACCTTAGGGTTGATCTGCGCGCATACCGATTGGCCCGTGGGCCATGCTCTTTTGGTCGATGAAGAGTCAGGGGAGCTCGTGTCAAGCGGAATTTGGTACTTTGAAAATGAAACAGGTTTTGAGACATTTCGGCGGGTGTCCGAAGAGACCCGGTTTGTCTCAGGCATCGGGCTTCCCGGTCGAGTGTTGAAACGAAAGCGCCCTGCCTGGATTTCGGATGTCACCAAAGATCCCAATTTTCCTCGTGCAAAGATGGCAGAGGAGATTGGGGTCTGCGGCGGCTTCGCCTTTCCCGTCATGAGTGGCGAACGGGTACTCGGGGTGCTGGAATTTTATTCCCGCAAAAAAGAAGACCCTCAGGCCCGGCTCTTGGAAATCATGACGGCGGTGGGAATGCAATTGGGGCGGGTGATTGAGCGCGAGCGCCACCATGCACAGTTACTCGAAGCCAAGGAAGCCGCGGAAGCCGCAGCTGTGGCCAAATCAGAATTTTTGGCCACCATGAGCCACGAAATCCGGACCCCGATGAATGGCGTGATTGGCATGACCGGTTTGCTGCTTGATACGGACCTGACCCCGGAACAGCGGGAGTGCGCGGAAATCGTGCGGAGTTCCGGGGAAGTCTTGCTCGGCGTGATTAACGACATTCTTGATTTTTCCAAAATTGAATCGGGAAAACTCGATCTGGAGGAAATCAATTTCGATCTCCGAGTCACCCTCGATGAGGTGCTGGATCTGATGGCTGAAAAAGCCCAAGCCCAGAAGCTGGAGCTGGTTGGGCTAGTGTCGCCTGACGTAACCAGGCTGGTCAAAGGCGATCCAGGACGGATCCGCCAGATCCTCATGAATTTCATTGGCAATGCGGTGAAATTCACGGAATCCGGGGAAGTCAGTGTCATGGTATCCAAGCAAGAGGAAACCTCGAATCATGTGACCGTGCGGTTCGAGGTGTCGGATACCGGCATCGGCATTCCGGCTGACAAACAGGGGAAGTTATTCAAATCGTTTAGTCAGGCTGATAGTTCCACCACTCGGAAATATGGGGGAACCGGACTGGGGCTGGCCATTTGTAAAAACTTAACCCTGTTAATGAAGGGCGACATTGGTTTTTCGAGCGAAGAGGGAAAAGGCAGCACCTTCTGGTTCAGCCTGCCTCTGGAAAAGCAGCCGATAATCCAGAAGCCAACCCTTTCCTCTGAAACCAATCTTCAAGGGCTCCATGTCTGTATGGTGGATGACAATGCGACCAACCGGCGAGTCTTAACGCATTATGCCGCCAGTTGGGAGATGAGAGTAGAAACCGCGGATTCTGGTTCTCAAGCATTGGAACGCTTCAAAGCCGCCGCTAGACGAAACGATCCATACGCCTTAGCTGTGGTGGACATGCAGATGCCGGAAATGGATGGCATGGATTTCGCTCGGCGAGTCAAAGCGGATCCGGACCTGGCCTCAACCCGGTTGGTACTGTTAACCTCGCTAGGCCATCGGGGTGATGGCAAGCGCGCGCAAGAAGCGGGCTTTGATGGATATCTGACGAAACCTGTCCATCAAGACCTGCTCTATCGTATTCTGTGCCAGGTCATTCAAGGTCCCGCAGAGTCCACCCCCCGCGAAGCGGGATCGCAGAGTTTGGTTACCAAGCATACGGTCGCAGAAACAGCCGAGTGGGCCCACTCCCGCATTTTATTGGCCGAAGACAATCAGACGAATCAGTAAGTCGCGGTCCGGATGCTCACGAAGTTGGGATATCGGGTGGATGTGGTGGCCAACGGCCAAGACGCAGTCGCAGCCATCCAACACACGCCTTATAATCTGGTGCTGATGGATTGCATGATGCCGGATATGGACGGATACGAAGCGACGCGGGAAATGAGAAGACGTGAAGCGTGAAGCGTCTCTCAGAAAAGACGAGCAACTAACGACCAGCGACCAGCGACACATTCCAATCATTGCCCTGACCGCCAACGCGATGACCGAAGATCGGGAGCGATGCCTTGTAGCCGGGATGGATGATTTCCTCACGAAACCGGTTAAACTCGATGTGCTCGAAAGAATGTTGAAGCAGTGGTTGGGTCGAGTGCCTTCGAATAATCCAGAGGCGTCAATATCTCAAAACCAACAGTCTGCGGGTACAGTTTCGTCAACTGAGGAAGATGCCTCACCTTCTTCGTCTGCCCTTCCCTGTTGATCTACAGGTGCTCAGGGAACTGGTTGAACTAGGAGCCTGTCCGAGATTAGCGATCGTCACGAGGATGTGCGGGTTTGAGTCAGATATTTCGATCGTTTGAGGCGAATAGTGGGACTATTCAAGGCTCATACGCAATAGTGGGTATTAAGAGTATAAGGTACAATGAACATTTGTAGCATAAACGGTGGACATGGTATGGAACTCACCCAAGAGATTTTTGAATTCATTTTTACCAAAGGTGTATTTGAGTGGTTTGACCTCACCGAAGGTACACGCGATGGAGACACGACCGCCAGCACGTTTGAGGAAAAAGACATTCCTCCACTCACCGACGAACACACACACCAAAAGATCGTGGCCCGGAAATTTCACCACCTCACGGTGACCGACTTCCCGCTCAGAGGCCGACCCACGCGCCTCACGTTTCGGCGTCGGTACTGGCAACTCGAAGGTCAGCAGGAGTATCTCAAACGAGACAGCACGCTGGTCTTTCCGGGCACCCAGCTGGAACAAGCGTTTGCCGCTTTTGTACAAGAAGACGGCCGAGACGGAAGCCACCTCGCTGGCCGCCCTCGCCAAATCCCAGACGATCCCGGGGTCAAAGAGTTTGAAAAGCCGTACACGCATTACCTGAGCGGATTCACAACCTGGAGCCAGCGAGACGATGCCGACCGGTGGATGCTCTTTCCGGAGAACATCGGATCCCAGTTGAGCATCGATGACGTGGCCGTGACCAAGGGAGCGCTCTCCACCGTCCTGACCAACAAAGCCGCGTATGGCAAACAGGGGGCATTGGTCGCGATGATGGAGGGGACAAAAGTGTGTGATCTCACGCCTATTCTGGCGAAAATCCCCTTCGAGCAAAGAATGCGCGTCACCGAAGTGACGCTGGAGATGTCAGCGTCGATGACCGCGATGGTGAAACAGGCGTTCCCAAACGCGACGCTCGTCCTCGACCGCTTCCACGTCCAACACCTCGTCTCTGAGGCAGTACAGGAAATTCGCATTGGGGTGAGACGCGAAGCCATCACAGACGAGAACCACCAGATCACACACGCGCAACAGGACAAGCAACCCTATCGCCCGCACACGTTTGAACACGGAGATACCCCCAAACAGCTCCTGGCCAGAAGCCGGTCTCTCCTCTTTAAACCGCAGAGTCAGTGGTACGACCACCAGAAAGCGCGCGCCACGATTCTCTTTCGCGAATACCCAACACTCAAGACGGCCTACGAGCTCTCCATGATGTTTCGTGCATGTTACGAAGACAGCACAACACAATCCGAGGCGAAAGAAAAACTCACGCACTGGTATCAGAAGGTGGACGAGCAAGACCTTGAGTCCTTCCTCGTCCCTGCTGAGTCCATACGTTTGCATGAACCGACTATCCTGCACGACTTCATCCATCGCAGTACCAATGCGGCAGCAGAGTCATTGAACGCCAAGCTCAAAAATTTCCGCGCTCTCGTCCGAGGAGTCAGAGACAAGAAATTTCATTTCTTCAGAGTTGCTAAGCTGTATGGGTAAACCCATATATTGCGTATGATCCAGTTTATGGCCGGCTCGGACACCGACACCACGGTCACCCTGTACCCCGCCACACGCACGCAACGAGACATCCGGACGGCCGCTCCCCCGTTCGACATCATCCCCTTGCGCCTCCGGCTCATCAAATATGAGATGGCGGGTACCTGGTTTTGCTTGGGCGCCACGCTGGTCGATCCTCAGCAGCACTATTCGCTCCAAGACTTCATGGACGTCTACCTTGCTCGTTGGGGCGTGGAAGAACTCTA
>JADFRB010000029.1 GCA_022561525.1 Nitrospinota bacterium | reverse complement strand
TCTAATCCAAAGGGATAAAGTAAACCCTCGCCTCAGAGTGGCTTGAAATGCAAGTGTTGGGAACCTACCGTCATACAGTATGGGCTATTTAGTTTTTCTCCCTGCCGGCCAATACCTCCCCTCTATTCCTTTTTGAATTTTTAATTCAAAAACCTGGAATAATAACCCAGGATGACCGAGTGAGATTAAGCGTTACAATCTCCCCGCCAACACAAGGGATTCTCGCCCTCGCCCTGTGATGGAGTTCGCTTGCGGTAGATTCAGAACCGGGAGCGATATCTTCAGAATTGGGGTAGGAGGGGGGATGACAAGCGATCCACTTTTCTTAATGTATTAAAGGCCCTCCTAAATTCGCACCCCAAAACTCGTCTCATCAGTTAAGACTTTGGCACCGTGAAACACTTGGTACCTCCTTGGGTCGTCAGGATCTCCAGCGGTGAGGTCTTTGTCATTCCGCCAAACCCAACCCGAGCCCTAACCTGTACTTTCTTCTAGGGGTTGGCTACTATTCAGAAAACATTGGAACGGGATAGGGTCGGCCCCTATATTCCGAGTTTGTCATGACAACCCCCGAAGACCAAGCCCGCGAAAAGATTGATGAACTGTTGGGAAAGGCCGCTTGGGCGATCCAGGATCTGAACCAAACCAACCTGAATGCAGCTCGCGGTGTGGCGATCCGAAACTTCCCCCTGGAACGCGGGCATGGCTTTGCAGACTACCTCCTGTATGTGGATGGCAAGGCGGCAGGCGTTATCGAGGCCAAAAAAGAGGGCTTCACTCTCACCGGCGTGGAGACTCAGTCCACGAAGTATGGTGAGGGTTTGCCGCCCCACTTGCCAGCCTATGTGCGGCCTCTTCCGTTTCTTTTCCAGAGCACTGGGATCGAAACGCGGTTCACGAACGAACTCGACCCAGAGCCACGAAGCCGGCCTACTTTTTCATTTCACCGGCCCGACACATTGGCCAAATGGCTCGACGAAGCAAACCTCCAACAAGCGGCCCCCATTCCAACCGATAAAGCCGCGTTGCGACCTGCCACCTATAAAACGTTCTCAACCCTTCGCAAACGCCTCCAGCAGATGCCAATCCTCATTGAAGAGGGCCTCTGGTCTGCCCAAATCACGGCCATCAAAAATTTAGAAAAGTCTCTCGCCGAAGACCGCCCACGTGCACTCATTCAAATGGCCACCGGCAGCGGCAAAACTTTCACTGCCATCACCACCATCTACCGACTCCTAAAGTTCGCACAAGGAATTCCAGCAGTATGTTTCCCCCTACAACAACTTCAAATTCACTGAAGAATTCATCGTCCAGCGCCTCAGCAGCAACACGCTCGACACCACCGCACGCGTCTGCATCAGCACTATCCAACGCATGTACTCCATGCTCAAAGGCAAAGAACTCGCGGAAGAAGACGACGAAGCCTCCGTCGCTGGCCTCGAACGGCTCTTCAAAGAGCCTGAACCCATCGACTACAATCCGGCCATCCCCATCGAAACCTTCGACGTCATCATCACCGACGAATGCCACCGCTCCATCTACAACCTCTGGGCGCAAGTGTTGGAATACTTCGATGCCTACCTCATCGGCCTCACCGCCACGCCCAGCAAACAAACCTTTGGTTTCTTCCACCAAAACCTGGTCATGGAATATTCCCACGAGCAGGCCGTAGCCGACGGCGTCAACGTCAACTATGACGTCTACCGCATCCGCACCGCCATCTCCGAAGCGGGTTCAAAAGTGGAGGCGGGGTTCTATGTGGAAAAGCGCGAACGGGATACCCGCAAAACACGTTGGGAACAACTCGAAGACGATTTCAGCTATGACCCCAACCAGCTCGACCGCGATGTCGTCGCCCCGGACCAAATCCGCACCATTGTCAAAACCTTCCGCGACAAACTCTCAACAGAGATCTTTCCCGGCCGGACCGAAGTGCCCAAAACGCTCATCTTCGCCAAACACGACCCCCATGCTGAAGATATCGTCAAAATCGTTCGCGAAGAATTCGCCAAGGGAAACGAATTCGCCCAGAAGATTACCTACCGCACCACCGGGGCCAATCCGAAGGACCTCATCAAGTCCTTCCGTAACAGCTACCACCCGCGCATTGCCGTCACAGTGGATATGATCGCCACCGGCACGGACATCAAACCTGTGGAAATCGTCTTCTTCATGCGGGCCGTCAAGTCCCGCTCCTTCTTCGAACAAATGAAAGGCCGCGGCGTACGAGTCATCAAACGGGACGACCTCAGGGCCGTGACCCCCGATGCTGCCACCAAAGACCACTTCGTCATCGTCGATGCCGTAGGTGTCTGTGAACAGGATAAAACCGACGCCCGGCCTATGGAGAAAAAGCCCAGCGTCCCCTTTGAAAAACTCCTTCAAGCCGTCTCCCTCGGCAACACCGAAGAGGATGTCCTCACCACCATCGCTGGACGGCTGGCACGCATGGAGCACCGTCTCACCAAAGGAAGACCAACAAGCCATTGTGAAGGCCAGTGGAGGCCTATCAGCGAAGGATCTCAGTCACCAACTTATCGAAGCAGTCAACCCTGACCAGCATGTGGAGAGAGCCCGAAGAGTTCTCAAAGAGTCAGGTGGGGTAGGAGAGCCAACAGAAGACCAAATTACTAAGGCCGTGACACAACTTATCCAAGAAGCTGTGAAGCCTTTGCACAACCCGAACCTCCGCCAACTCTTGGTCGACATCAAAAAGAAAAACGAAATCACCATCGACTACGTCAGCCAAGATCAAATCATCGAAGCCGGGTTCAGAGCGGAGGCCCTGGAACGGGCCAAAGGGATCGTCCACTCCTTCGAACAATTCATTCAAGACCACAAGGACGAAATCACCGCCCTCCAAGTGCTGTATAGCAGACCCTATAAGGCTAGACTCACCTTTGAACACGTCAAGGAACTGGCCGCAACCATCGAAAAGCCGCCGTATCTTTGGAACGAATCTCAGCTCTGGCAAGCCTACGCGGCCTTGGAAAAATCCAAAGTCAAAAGCGCCAATGCCAAACGCATTCTCACGGATTTAGTTTCCCTCGTCCGCTTTGCCATACACCAGGACAATGAACTGGTCCCCTTCCCCGAGAAGGTCCAAGTCAATTTCAAGGCCTGGATGGCTCAGCAGCAAGCAACCGGAAAAACATTCACCGATGAGCAGCGCCACTGGCTGGAAATGATCCGTGACCACATCGCTGGGAATCTGAGAATCGAAAGTGAAGATTTTGATTATGCACCCTTCACGCAGGAGGGCGGGCTAGGAAAAGTGTATGAGTTGTTTCCTCAAAACCTTGGTACCATACTCGGTGAGCTCAACCAAGCGCTTGTCGCCTAGGAGGGAAAGCACCTATTTACCCGAAGAGAAAGAAAAGCAAAGAAAATGATGCCAGCTCATCGAGGTATAGAAAAGCATTGGCAGACGAGCTAAGGAATGAAAGGAGGCCGTTTATGTCAGATAAAACACAGGCCATTTTAGAGCAAGCCATGAAATTGTCCACAAGTGAGCGTGCAGAGGTGGCAGAGCAACTGATAGCGAGCTTGGACGAGACGCCAGACGCCGACGTAGAAAAGACGTGGCAAGAGGAAGTTCAGAGAAGAATACGGGAAGTGGACAGCGGTGAGGTAAAGACAATTCCCTGGGAGGTGGTACAGAAACAATTGCGACATGGCAAGTGAGCAACCAATTGAGTTTCATCCCGAGGCCCTGGCTGAGCTCGAACATGCCAAGGGGTGGTACGAAGAGCAAAAGCCAGGTTTGGGAGAATCCTTCTTCCAAGAGATATCCAACGCTATCTCCAACATCTGCGAATCCCCGACTACCTGGCCCGAATACAGTGGAGGAACACGGCGGTTCCTCGTTCATCGATTTCCCTATGCAGTCATTTATCACCAACGCCCAACATTAATCCTCGTTGTGGCGGTGATACATCTAAAACGAAAACCAGGCTACTGGAAGGGGCGGCTTTGAGTCATAAGGGTTTCCGGAGCGAGCGTCTACCAATTTGACTGGAAGGCTCAGAAAGGTATTAGGGAGTGGTCCAGTAAGGAACTCCTCTGGCTCGAAAGTTTCTGCGACCACATCGCCGCAAATCTGAACATAGACACCGAAGATTTTGACTATGCCTCGTTTGCACAAGAAGGCGGGTTGGGAAAAGTGCATCAAGTGCTTGGGGATGAGTTAAACAAAGTTATTGAAGAATTGAACGAGAATCTAGCCGCGTGAACAGAAAGAGCAGACCCGTTGAGAAGGTTACGCCGATTTTTGGCCGAGGAGACCTACCTCGTGATTGGGACCTAGTTCCTATTGGCGACATTTGTTCGCCTGTAGAAAAGGTGACTCCGAAGGATGCACCAGAAGTAGAGTTTGACTATATCGATATATCAGGCATTGATAACGAGAGTTTCCGAATTGGTGAAACCAAACGTTCGGCAGGTAGAGACGCACCATCTCGAGCCCGCCAACAGGTACGCAGCGGCGATATCGTGTTTTCTACAGTACGGACATATTTGAAGAACCTCGCCCTCATCCCTGACAGCCTTGATGGCCAGATTGCGTCCACAGGGTTTTGTGTCATCCGGGCCGCTCAGCCCGAATACAGCAAATATCTCTATTACTATGTGCAATACGAGCCATTCCTAAATGAACTCGCGAAATTCCAGCGCGGCACAAGTTACCCCGCAGTCCGTGACGGAGATGTCTTTGCGCAATACGTCCCGGTCCCCCCAAGAGAACAGGCCGTGCGCATCGTCGCGGAAATCGAAAAACAATTCTCCTGCCTCGACGAAGCCGTCGCCAACCTCAAGCGCGTCAAGGCCAACCTCAAACGCTACAAAGCCGCCGTCCTCAAAGCCGCCGTCGAAGGTCACCTCGTCGAAACGGAAGCCGAACTCGCCCGCCGCGAAGTTCGTAACTACGAAACCGGCGCCCAACTCCTGCGACGCACGCTTGAAACCCGCCGCCGCCAGTGGAACGGGAGGGGCAAATACAAAGAACCTGCCGCGCCAGACACGACCGACCTGCCCACATTGCCGAATGGGTGGGTGTGGACACGAATTGATGCAATCGCTGCACTCAAGGGTGGAATAACGGTTGATAGCAAGCGCAAAGATCCAAGGGCTCGTTCAGTGCCCTACCTTCGCGTCGCGAACGTACAGCGGGGATATCTTGACCTTTCGGAAGTTAAATTTATTGACGCACCAGAATCCGACATAGAAGAGCTACGCTTAAAGCGCGGCGACATTCTCTTCAATGAAGGTGGAGACCGGGGTAAGCTCGGACGTGGTTGGGTTTGGGAAGGCCAGTTGGCCGACTGTATTCACCAGAACCACGTTTTTCGGGCGAGACTTTTCTTGAATGACTTATCGCCGAAACTTGTGTCGTGGTGGGGCAACTCCTTCGGCAAAGACTATTTCTTTCGGGAGGGTAAACAGACGACGAACCTTGCGTCTATCAACCTTACGAAGCTGAGCGCATTCCCGGTTCCACTGCCACCCTCCGTCGAACAACACCGCATCATCGCCGAAGTCGACCGCTGCCTGTCGGTCATTCATGAACTTGAAGCCACAGTTGATACAAACTTGATACGCGCCGACCGGTTTCGCCAGTCGATATTAAGCAAGGCTTTTTCGGGTGGACTTAACGGCGGCTCGACAGATTCCAAACCTGATGATTTATTGGCATACAATACTCTTAAGGAGACCACAGGATAATGGCTGGATCGACATTCCAAACAAACCCGTATGATCTTTACAAACTTTTGGAGGACTGTCATCGAGGCGCACTTCAATTGCCAGACTTTCAGCGTAGTTGGGTTTGGGATGAGGATCGAATCAAGAGTTTGATCGCTTCAATATCGCGGGCATTTCCCATTGGCGCATTGATGACGCTTGATACCGGTGGTGAGGTGAACTTTAAACCAAGGCCGGTTGAAGGTGCGCCAACCGAGGCGAAACAAAACCCTCCATAGTCATTGCTGCTTGATGGCCAGCAACGGATGACATCGCTTTTTCAAGTCACTTTGCGTGGGAAAGTCGTCGAAACAGTGACTCCTAAAAAGAAAAAGGTAAAACGCTGGTTCTATATCGACATCCGCAAAGCCCTTATCCGACCTGTGATCGTGAAGCAGCAATCCTAGGCGTACCGGAAGATAAAGTTACCCGGAAGGAGTTCGGACGAGAAGTGGATATGAATTTGGCATCCGCCGAACTCGAATATGCTTCGCTTATGTATCCCGTTTCCAAAGTCTTTGATTGGGACAGGTGGCAGGATGGTTTCGACAAACATTGGCGTGGTGACGAGCATGAACCCATTCGAGAAGAATTTCGGATTTTTAAGCGAGCAATTCTTGAAAACTTCAAATATTACCGCGTGCCGGTAATTTCTCTAGATCGCTCGACTTCCAAAGAAGCGGTCTGTGTTGTTTTCGAAAAAGTAAATACTGGAGGCAAACCGTTGGACGCATTTGAGCTCGTTACGGCGATGTATGCCGCCGAGGGGCACGAATTGCGTAAGGACTGGTATGGTGATGATGAAACCAAAGGGAGGCACCGTCGATTTGCGGAAACGCTCCGACCCGCTGACTCTGAAGCGGGGATAATCGCAAATGTTGGTAATACCGATTTCCTTCAGGCGATTTCCCTCTTTTATACGCGGGATCGGCGGCGGCGTGCTGAAAGTGCCGGGAAACAGGGCAAAGAATTACCTGCTGTCACAGGCAATCGACAGGCGCTATTAAACCTGCCTCTTGAGGCTTACAAAAAATTTGAGAAGCAGGCGGAGCGCGGCTTCGTGCAAGCAGCAAAGTTTCTCCACATGCTACATATTTATAGAATTTTTGATCTTCCTTACCAATCCCAGATCGTTCCATTGGCAGGGATTCTTGCTGAAATCCGCGAAGCCTGGGAACACGAGGCAAACCGCGCAAAACTGGTAAGGTGGTACTGGAACGGAGTATTTGGTGAGCTTTATGGTTCTGCTGTTGAAACACGTATAGCTCGCGATTTTATGGAGGTGCCGGTGTGGCTGAGGGGTGGTCGGGAACCGTCAACGGTCAGCGAAACGATGTTCCGCGCTGACCGGTTGAAGAGCATGCGCATGCGACTGTCAGCCGCCTTTAAGGGAGTAAATGCACTTTTGATGAAGGAAGGCGCTCAGGATTTCCGTTCTGGTCAAAAATTCGATCATACGGTTTTCTTCGGAGAAAATGTCGACATCCATCACATCTTCCCCCAAGACTGGTGCAAGAAGCAGGGAATCAAGTCAGATGACTACGACTCCATTATTAACAAGACGCCGCTTTCCTATCGGACAAACCGGATCATTGGTGGCGTGGCGCCATCTGAATATTTGGCAAAACTAGAAAAGGGCGACAAAACAACACCGCCGATTGAGCGCGAAAGGCTTGATACATACCTCTCATCTCACCTGATCGATCCAACGCTTATTCGAACCGACAAGTTTGACACCTTCATGGTGGACCGCCAAAAACGCTTATTGGCGCTGATCGAGCAGGCGACCGGTAAGACCGCATATGCTGGCGATGTTAAGGAAGAGGGTGAGGATGTAGGGGACGACGAGGACGCTCTTGAGGCCGAGATGACGCTTTCCGCATAACGGGAAACAAAAAATGACTCCGTCCACCATCGTTCAAAAACTCTGGAACTACTGTAACGTCCTGCGAGACGACGGGATGAGCTATGGCGACTACGTCGAGCAGTTGACGTATTTGCTGTTTCTCAAAATGGCCGATGAGCGGACAAAGCTGCCTTATAATCAACCCAGTGGGGTACCTACTGAATACAGTTGGCCCAATCTCCTCAAAAAAGATGGGGACGAACTCTTCGACCATTACCGCCATCTCCTTGAAGAGTTAGGTAAAGAGAAAGGCCTCCTCGGGCTGATCTTCACCAAAGCTCAGAATAAATTCCAAGATCCGGCCAAACTGCGACGGCTGATCGTCGGCCTCATCGACAAGGAAAACTGGTCGGTGATGAGCGCGGATGTGAAAGGCGATGCCTATGAGGGTTTGCTGGAGAAGAATGCCCAAGACACGAAGTCTGGAGCCGGACAGTACTTCACACCCAGGCCGCTTATCGCTGCCATGGTGGATGTCATTGGCCCGAAGCCAAAGGAAACTATCTGCGATCCAGCCTGTGGCACTGGTGGGTTCTTCCTCGCCGCCCATGACTACATTGTGAAGCACTATCCCACACTCACGAAAGACGAAAAGAAGACGCTTAAGGAAGGCACCTTCAAAGGTTGGGAGCTGGTGCAAAGTACCGCCCGACTATGTGCAATGAACATGATGCTCCACGGCATTGGTGGGGAAAAGGACCTACCAATCATCGTAACCGATTCATTAGCCGCCGACCCTGGAGACCGGTTCGATATCGTCATGACCAATCCCCCATTTGGAAAAAAGAGCAGCACCACCATTGTGGCCGAGGAAGGGAAAATTTCAAAAGAGCGGGATATTGTTGAGCGCGATGATTTTTGGGTCACAACCTCGAACAAACAACTCAACTTTGTCCAGCACCTCAAAGCTCTTTTGAAACAAAATGCCCGTGCCGCAATTGTTGTCCCCGACAATGTTCTTTTTGAGGGTGGTGCAGGCGAAACCGTCCGCCGAAAATTGCTCCATGAATGTGACGTACACACGTTGCTGCGCCTACCAACTGGGTTGTTCTACGCCCAAGGCGTCAAAGCCAACGTCCTCTTCTTCGACAAGAAACCGGCGAGCGAAACGCCGTGGACCACAAAGCTGTGGATTTACGACCTACGGACCAATAAACACTTTACCTTGAAAACCGATCCGCTCAAACGGGAAGACCTGGATGAATTTGTGAAATGCTACAATCCGACCAATCGGCATAATCGCAAGCCTACCTGGTCCGACAAATCACCAGACGGTCGCTGGCGCTCCTATGACTACGCGGAACTAATCAACCGAGACAAAGCAAGCCTCGACATTTTCTGGCTCAAAGATGAATCGTTAGAAGAGTCCGACAACCTCCCCGATCCGGACGTCATCGCCGGCGAAATCGTCGAGGACCTCGAAGCCGCCCTCGAACAATTCCGCGAAATCACCACTGATCTCGGAGGTAAGGTTGCAGAGGAGGTTACCTGATCGCCCAAAAAACTTGGGGCTTGGTTTCACTTTGCCAATGGGCCTGAAAAATGTGAATGTTTTTAGGGGATCTCCTCACACACCAAAAGGTTCCTGGCGCCTTTTCTCCCGCGTGAATCTTCGCCGAGGTCAAAAATCTCCAGCCGGACCCAGAGACAGAAGCTATCGTCATGAAAATAGTGATGGAACATGAACAGGCACAAAGTCGGCTTGTCACGGATGTCCATGAAAAAGACCTCAGGTACGACTTCGCGAGTTTAGACACGCAGTCAGGAGAACTTCACCTCATCGAGGTACAAGGCATCAGCGATGCAACGGGCGGGGTCTGCCTCACACCGAACGAAAAGCGAGTGGCCGAAGACCGCAGGGACTGTTACTGGCTCTATGTGGTGACCCACTGCAAATCTCAACCACCGTTCCAAGATCCGATCAAGGACCCCGCGCGGCTTGACTGGCATGAGGTCAAGAACGTGGATCACGATACTATAGTATTTTAACTTTCTGATAAAACCACCCCTCACCCCACCCCTCACCCCAAAGGGGCGAGGGAGTTTTGAGATGTAGGAGTTGATAGTTAAAACACTATAATATGTAAACGTGGACGCGGTGACTCAGCCGATGGAAATCAGCGAGGGGGAGTCCCCGCCGTACGGGGGCCAAGCGACATGATGACTCTCCGCCAGTTCGCCGCCAAACCAGGGTCAATTCCGGCCGCGACGGCCTGGTACCTCGCCGATCTTGGCGAAGCACGCGGCAAGCAAGAGCTGTTTACCAAACAATCACCTCAGAAGCTGAAGGCGCTGCGCGAGCATGCCCTCATCGAGAGCGCTGTCTCATCCAACCGAATCGAGGGGGTCGAGGTGGACCAAACTCGCGTGTGGACGCTCATGTTCGGCAAACCCGTCCTCCGGGACCGCGATGAAGAAGAACTACGTGGCTATCGTGATGCCCTCAGGC
>JADFRB010000028.1 GCA_022561525.1 Nitrospinota bacterium | reverse complement strand
AAGGTCCCGGTGGGATTCCCATGTCCGATGACCGTGTCCCACGTTTCATCTTTGTCTTGCCAGGCCACCCCACCAGTAATGGAATGGGTGGTAGCACCATGGGAAAAGACTCCGCCGCCCAGCCCCAGGATCCCACCCACCATGCTCGTGAAACCCAGTGCTGCCAGATCGCCCGTCCCGATATTAATGATATCCATGTCTGCCGCCACTGTGTCCAATTCGAAGGAGAGTCGGCCACCGGTGGCGGCAGACCAGGCAGTTAGTGCATCCATGGCGCGAGCCTTTTGTAAGTCTGTGATAACGTTTGTGAAAGTATCTATGTCCCGAAAATCGTACTTGACCGTGATGGGGCCAGGCATAGCCGGAGTTGCGCTGAACCAGGCGAAGTGGTCAGTATCACCTGTTTCCGCAAAATAGTGCTCTTCATGAAAGCCATCCCCTGGGGTGTGATGCGGGGCATAGATTTTCTCACTTTCTTCCTCATGGACCATGGGGGAATTCCCTTTGCTGTAGCTTCCTTTGTGGGATTTTGATGCTCCCCACCAAAAGTCGTGACCGATCATGACGGCTTGGGACACCTCAGGCACCCACAACCCCATCACCATGACCATGGTCAGCATGGCGAATACGGTACTCAATTTTGATGGGGTCATTTTTCTTATTCTCTTAGGGAATTCCAGAAACCTTCCGTCTTCTCTCTCGGCTACCTTCCAGGCTTTGAAATTAGAAAAAATCTTTCTCTATTCAGCCAAAGATTTTCCTGGTGCCTTTGTCTCCTGGCCTTCTTCCCAGTGAGAGAGAATGGTGCGTGGGGATGTTGTCGAGAATTTTGGGTGGAAGGATTGTTCGCCGGGTGAAATGGTGGCGATTCAAGACGTGTTGAGGTCGGTCAACGCAGAGCCTTATGAGCCCTTAGCTGTTAGCTTTGAGGCTTTGGCCTTTGCCGTTCATCTGCTCCCGATAGCGGGCGTAGATCACGATGCCTGCGAATCCAATCGCCAACAGCACCAGGGTCGAGGGTTCAGGAACTGGGGTGACAAAAAAGGCAAAGTGGATGTCGTTATCAAATTCCGGTCCAAAAGCGGTGTGGGTGAGGGTTGTGGAGTTAATATTCTTAATGAGCACGACACCGCCTGTCTTACTAGACGGTGCGAAGCGTGTTCCGAAAAAGTTGACAGCACCGGAGACAAAGTCCGGTGTGATTCCGAAATCTAGACCCGGGGCGAGATCGGTACTATTCTCCCCGATATAGGCCAACAGACTGAAAATGGGCACATCGAAGGTGAGGATGAAATTCAGGGATCCTACGTGCAGGTTATCGTAAACGCCAGGATTCGTAATGGATGGTGTGAGGGTGTCGAACACCGTTTGGGTCTGATCAAAAGGGATGGTAAACCCGGAAATGAATGTCGAAGAAACACTCCACCCGATGCCGTTGCTGGTTCCGGAAGCCGTTCTGGTGGGGTTGGTCCCCGATACGGTGGTAATATCGAATTCAACGGGTATAGGGACGGCTGTCGCTTCACCACTGGCGATCGTGAACAACGCCATGGCGACGACAAGAAGCTTACTGGCATATCGTCGCATTGTGTCTCCCAAAGATCCTCAATCGGTGATCATTCCGCTGAACCTGGAGGACGACCGTTCAAGGAAGCGGGGTCTCTCCAGCGCAGGGTCAGGCTACCTCAATTCATGAGTCCTTAGCCGTGTGCTCTTAGGCTGTTGCCTTTGCCCTTCCGCCGCTCCCGATAGCTGGTGTAGATCACGATGCCTGCAAACCCAATCCCCAACAGCCACAGGGTCGAGGGTTCGGGAATTGGGGAATAGGCCGTTCCAAAGGTAGATCCTAGGCCACCATCAACCACATTAACTGGAAGGAGGCCTGGAGGCTGGGGTGAAAACAGTCCAAGGAGGAAACTTCTATCACTCGGGGCAAGAGATTTGTCGGGGGGACCTGTTCCAAATGCAAATCGTGTTGCGGGAATACCCGGAAGAAATTCCGAGCCACTAGGGTCCTTCGTTCCAACCATAGTAAAACCACCTGGGAGCCCTCCCCCCGGCGCAGTGGTAACATAAAAAGAGTTGACAAACCCTAACCCTATACCAGTGAGATCAATTGTCGTAGGTATTCCCGTAAACCAATCGATATTCAATTGGGTAAGGTTACTTGCAGCATCGGAACCACTTTTGTGTAAAACTTGGTAAAGGTAGACATTAAATCCTGAGGCACTTCCCGCACCCGCAAATGTTTGCGAAAGTACATCTACATCCGCAAAATTGTTGTTCATAGGGTCATCGGCAAAAAATGGGGACACATCGAGGGTGGTAGTGTTTAGGGAGTTGATAGACCCTCCAAGAAACATGGCGAACTCCGCCCCGGTGATTGCGGTGTTTGTAAGGGATATGGCATACGCCGCATGGGGAGGACCCATCCACAACAGTAGGGTCATACTGACCAAAGAAGCCCAAAATAGAGCCCTCAGTCTAAATCCGATATTTTCCGTTTTCCTCTTCCGGCACGACATGAGTGTTTCTCCTTTCATACGGGTTTTACTCCTCTGTATATTTTTCAATATATGAAGCAATCAGCGTGCCCAATTCTCCTTTACCCAAACAGCATGGCCACACCCCCCTTAACTCTTTGAAAAACCTGATCAATCCACGAAGCCAGGCTCCGAAAACTCTGCAGGACCCGGCAGCTTCCCAATGAAAAGTATGAAAATGTTTACCAAAATTGTGACCTTAAATCCGCGATTGGGCTGACCTCGAGGGGTTCCCATCCGCCCCGGAGGCTGTCGGGCCGCCTCTCTCGTGAACGATTCACGACGCGGGTCCTCTCATGGGACTTGCTCGTCCCCTACCCGCTCCCCTGTGCATGATCTGGGGCTCCTCCGGACGCACGGCTCCGGCGGGCCGGGATATTCTTCCTTGCTTTCCTCCTGCCCAGGCGCAGGCCTGAGCCGCTTCCGCACAGCGCGTGCGAATCTCGTCACACCAGGCCCACAGACCGACCTGCACGTTGAGCAGCACAGCCCCCGCATGGTGCCCCACGTTGCCTGCCAGCTTGAGAGAGCCGCCAGCGGACGGTGCGCACTGGGCACCGCCTCCAGGTGCTGGGCAAGGCTACGAGCGTGAACCCCACTCTCAGTGTAGCTTTGGGTGGGTGTTTTGATCTAAAAGCGGATTCGGAGGGGAATTGAGGAGAGTGGGGTGGGCATGGGTGCCCGTCCTCCGCAGTAGCCTGTTACGGAGGGCGGGAAAAGCCGTTGGGCTCCACGGTTTGGCAATTTTAAAACTATCGAGCGCGCGCTCCAAGAGCTTTACCCTGGGATCGACCATGCAACGTGAGCAGGAAACCAAGTGTCGTGTTTCATCATTTGTAAGAACTTGTATTTCCTCTTTCAGGCAATGCCAGGTGAATTGGTGAATATGACCGGTCACTGTCAGGGGAAAAACCTCTGTCTGTCATCCCCGCAGTTTGTAGCGGGGATCCATCTTGCTGTTCCTGCTAGGGCGGAAAAGATGGATGCCCGTTAGGTCCGCGGGCGTGACAGGACGAGGATGCACGGGTCTCAACCAAGTCCGCTGAACGTGAATCTCATCGGACACTGTCTGAGAGATACAATCTGAGTGTGTACACATGAGAGAATTTTTACCTAATTTGAGAGAATTTTTACCTACCCTCGCTTCAGCATGAAGTGGGGTCCACCTTATTTTTTGTGTGCTTCAGAAATCTTTTTCACTCTTGACTAGTTAATCGAGGTGTGATGAAATCGCTCCCCTTATTTTCAGATTGTAAAATTTTAGCTAGAAATCAGATATGCTCACCGAAAAAATTATAATTTTTTCCCTAGCCAAAAATTATTTTTCATCATGAACAATAACAGACACCGTGTAAAACCCGGTAATCACAGTAGGATCGATCAATTTTTTATTTTTGTTGCTTTATTTAATAAAAGATTTTTCCTAAAATTTTATTAAAAATTAAAAAATTTTATTAATTTTTTATGCTTATGGCTGAATCGAGAAGGGAATTGCCAGGAGGGCATTGATTCCTGTTATTTGGCTGATCTAGATGGCCTTATACTTTTTCGTCCCTCCTTGCGGCTAAAAAGTCCCGCCCCTTCTCACCTCTAAAAGTATTTTATTCGAACCTGGCATCGCGATTGGCGATTGTGGCCCATGAGTCTCTTTTTCCCATTCCTTGATGAGTTGGGCTTAACCCTTCACGGATTTGGTGAGCCAAAAGCCTCTGCGTCCCTAATTGGACCCTCTTTGTTTGACCGATGAATCGTGAAACCTGGGCGTTGATGTTTGTCTGGTTGGTACACAAGCTAACTTTGAGGGAATCCGAGGACGGATTGGCTATACGGTGAAATGAAGTAGTCGGGACATCCTCACGTTTCGCCCTTGAGAAAAAGGCGTGGGGGTAGTGATAGCTCTCCTTGGTAACCGAGTTGGGCACTCAACCAAGGAAGCACCTTTGGAATATGTAAGTGAGAGGGCGGAGCCGTGTTCCGTGCCCCCCCCAGCCTATTTTGGTTTTCTGAACGTTTTTTACCGGTGAGAACCGCTCTTAAAGGTCACCAAAGCATTTGCATTTTTTCCCTGTCTCCCATGAATGAAGGAGGGAATATTGCACAAGCTTTTCCCCACACCATCAATCGCATTGACCCTCTTTGTGATAACTGGGAGAGGATTTTGGTGGCTGATGGGAGTCACCCCTCCATGGGCAAGATCATGAACTGCCTCGTCCAGAACAAAATCGGGTTGTCCAGAGTCAATCACCCTTCTACTTGTCATAAGTAGCGGACCCATCCCTGTCGACCCTCCATGGAAAAACTTCTATCCACCACAGATTTACAAGCCACGGAAAAGTCTGGAAAGACCAAGGAGGTCTCCTTCCGAGAGGATCCTGAGTTTCTTTTGTCCTTGACGTGCAGTGGCCAGATGCGCCGGGTCCTTACCGTCTTGGACCAGGTTGCCAATACCGATGCTACCGTTTTGATTCTGGGGGAAAGCGGCGTGGGAAAGGGGCTGATTGCCGCTGCCTTCCATGCACGCTCCCTGCGGCGGGACAAACACTTCATTAAGGTCAATTGCGCCGCTCTCCCAACTGAACTGTTGGAGTCTGAACTATTCGGGTATGAAAAGGGGGCGTTCACTGGTGCCCACCGACGCAAACTCGGGAAGTTCGAGTTGGCCCACCAGGGCACGATTTTCCTCGATGAGGTGGGGGATCTGAGCTTCCCCTTACAGGCCAAATTGCTGCAGGTGCTCCAGGATGGGGAATTCTCACGGCTCGGAGGGGTTCGAGATATCAGAGTCGATGCCCGCCTGCTAGCTTCCACCAATCGGGATTTGGAACAGGCGGTGGCGGCCGGAACTTTCCGAGTGGATCTGTACTACCGGCTCAACGTGGTCACCATGGTGGTGCCCGCGCTTCGGGAGCGGCCAGAAGATATTCTTCCCCTCGCAAACTATTTCCTCCGTTACTATGCCGACATGTACCACCGTCCCATGCCGACTCTCTCCGGGGCGAGCTGGCAGCGGTTCCAGACCTATCCCTGGCCTGGGAATGTCCGGGAGTTGGAAAACGTGGTGAAGCGGATTGTGGTTTTTGGAAACGAGGCGGTAGTGGAGGATCTCAAGTCACCTCTTCCTCAGAACGGAGCCCCGAAGCCTGTACAACCTGCCCTACTCGGATTGAAGGAGGTGGCACGGCGGGCTGCACGTGAAGCCGAACGCCCAGCCATCCAGGCCGCCTTGGAGCACACGCATTGGAACCGAGTGCAGACTGCAAAGCTTTTGCAGATCAGCTATAAAGCGTTGCTCTATAAGATCCAGGAGTGCGGCTTGTTGTCTTCAAAGCAAGAGGGACTCGACGGGAAAAATGGCTTACGTTCAACACCATGACTCACTCCTGAACCTGGACGCCATAGGGACTAATTGGAGAATGAGATGACGTTATCACGCTCCCTTTTGAGCAGAGTCCTTGTGCTCGTTCTACTCTGCAGCGTGAGCACCGGCTGCTCCAACATGGAGATACAAGTTGTTCCCGTGGAGGCGGAGAAGCCCCCCGGGGATTATCAATTGGGGCCCGAGGATGTCCTTTTCGTGTCTGTTTGGGGGGAGGAAGATCTCACCCTCGAAGTGACCATTCGCCCTGATGGCAAATTGTCACTGCCTTTGATCCCGGATCTCCAGGCTGAAGGCCTGACGGCGCTGGGGCTCCGCGACGAGATCACCACGCGACTTCAGGAATATGTGCACGAGCCCAATGTGAGCGTGGTGGTCGTACAGGCCAATAATTTTAGCGTGTTTTTGTTGGGAGACATCGTCAATCCCGGACAATACCGACTGCGAAGCCATACGACTCTTGTCCAAGTCATTAGCATGGCAGGCGGGTTTACCGATTTTGCCCAGCCCAACGGCATCAAGATTATCCGGTACCACGATCATGTCCGCGAAGTGATCCCGGTCCCGGTCAATGACATTATCAAGAATGGCGAGGTGGAAAAGGATCTCTGGCTCATGCCGGGCGATACCATTCTGGTTCCTTAAAGGGGAACCCACCCAACAATTTGCCCAATACAATCCAACGTCCCGCACCAGGGGGGTGACTTGTTTCGGCCTTGAGTCCACCCTGAACTGGGCAAAGGAACGAAACGTGCGTGCCTTCCATCGAGGGCCTTCGACCGGCCCAAGCGATTCCTGACAAACCAATCCTTGGCCTTGCCAAACGCCCACCGAGAACCATGTCACCGGATTTAGAAACCCCAAAACCAGGGTCTGCCATGGAGCCTCCTATGTCCGGAGATACAGCCCCCTTAAACCTGTTGGATTTGCGGGGCTCCCTGAGAATCCTCCGATATCGCAAGGGTCTGTTCATCCTTCTGGTCACTCTGGTCACCTTGGCCTCGGGGATCCTCGCCTATGTCCTCCCTAATGTTTACCGGACGTCCACCACCATCCTGCTCGACCAAAGACCGATCGCTGAAGCGTACGTGGGTTCAGTCAGGATCACTCCTGATCTCGAACAACGCCTCCGTATCTTTCGAATCCTCGTCATGAGCGAATCCCTGCTGAAGAAGGTGATTACTCGGCTCAATCTTGTTCCGAATACTTACGACCCTGTTGCTGTTCAGGAAATGATCACGGAGCTTCGTGAAAGGATCAGTGTCCGCATCAAGGGAACCGACTCGCTGCAACTTTCCTATGAAGGTGGCGATCCGCGACAGGCGATGCAGATCACCAACGAACTGGCCAATTTCTTTCTTGAGGACACGCTGCGCTTCATGGAGAAAGGGATGGAAGGAACCAGTGAGTTTCTCCAGCAAGAGCTGGCACAAACTGAGCAGGAACTCGACTCCCAGGAACAGAAAATGTTGGCCTTCAAGGGACAGTATCGTGATGAGCTTCCCAATAAGATAGTAGCCAACCAACGGGCCCTCGACCGGGCTTTAGGTCAGTTGGAAGGAATCGAAAGGAGAGTCCATGATTTAAAGGGGAGAAAAGACCTGGCCCAGAAAGAGTTGGCTGAGTACCTGGGCAGTGGCTCCTCTCTCCAGGCACAGCTTGAAGCCCGAGGGGACCAACTCAAAGCCTTGCAAGCACGTTACAAGACAAACCATCCCGCCGTGATGCTCCTTGTCCGAGAGATTCAGGAGCTCCGGTCAAAGGTGGAAGGGGAGAGGCGAGATGGGAGTAACCCACCTTCGCGCGAAGTGAAGGACACGCTCGGCCAAGAGGAGATCCTCCAGCATCCGATGGCTCGCATCTTAAATCGGCAGATCCAGGAGTACGAGCTGGAGCAGGGGGCCCTCACCAGAGAAAAAGCACAATTGCTGCAAAAGGTAGAGCAACTTGCAACCCGGGTGGCCCAAGCTACCGTGCGCGAGAAAGAATTAATCCGCCTTACCCGGGGATATGACGTCCTGCAGGAGCGCTTTCAGGCCTTGATGAATAAGAACCTCGACGCCCAACTCTCCATGAAGCTCGAAGAGTTGCAACGGGAGGAGAAATTCCAGGTTTTGGATCCTGCTAGCTTGCCGGTTATACCGATCCGACCCCATCGCTGGTTGATTGTTGCGGCTGGTTTAGTGATGGCTTTGGTCGTGGGCTTTGGGGGAGTGTTTCTCACAGAGATCGCGGATCAAACAATCCGAACTTCGGATGATCTGACACGATCCGTCCATCTCCCTCTCCTCGCGAGTATTCCTCGTTTTGGGTCGGTTCCTCCTCAAAAGCCAAAGGCCACGAACTCCAAGAATTTTAAAGGAGAAGAGGGCCATAGTCCCAAACCAAATGGCCGCCCCATCGATCCTACGATTGTGATGTACGGCGACCCCAGCTCCATTCTTGCTGAGCAATACCGGCATCTCCGAACCAGTGTCAAGCTACTCACTCGTGGTGAAACTGGGAAAATTTTTGTGGTGACCAGTGCTCTGCCTGGGGAGGGGAAAAGCGTCAGTGTCGCGAATTTGGCGCTCACCATGGCCCTTGAGAAGGACCAAAATGTCCTGTTGGTGGATGCGGAGTTAAGGAGGGCCAGTATTCATAAGCTGCTTGGTCTGAAAATACGCCCGGGATTGGCCGATGTCCTTAGCGGGGCGTGTCACCCGGACTCGGCATTTCAGGCGGGTCCCGTCGACCGCTTGACTGTCCTTACGGCAGGAGATGTTCTGACCAACCCGGCCGATCTGTTCACCCCGGGGGCATTGGTTGGATTTTTTTCCAAAATGCGCGGCCAGTTCACCACGATCCTTCTGGATTCCCCACCGATCCTCCCCGTGACGGATACGTGTCTCCTAGCTCCCTACACGGATGGAATCCTCCTCGTCGTCCGAGCGGGGGTGGCCGGAAGACATAGTTTTACCGAGATATGGCAGCGGCTGGGGAACGCCCAAGTTCTCGGGATTGTGTTCAACGCGGTGGAACCTCTGCTTCTCAAGCACCGGTATGACTACTATTCATACTGCAATCGCGATGGATCGGGAGCGATTGAAGCCTAGGGAACAAAGAAAAGCGAGTGGACCTGAAGTATTACGGCTTTTTTTTTGGGGCGGCGCTGAGCCTCCAGCTTGCTGCCTGGGCGGCATTATCCCAGCGGGTGTTCCGGGGCGTCTTTGTCGCATTTTTTCTCTCTACCCTCTACATGCTTGACATCAATTTCATGTCGCATGAGTGGTACAGGGGTTCAACCCGCGGTTTTGAGGTCTCCATCAGTGATCTGTTGTTGGCCATCCTCCTCATCGCCTTTTTTGCCCAATCCAAATCCCTCAACCGGGCGGAGGGAGGCATTCAGTGGTTTCCAAAGGGAACGATCCCCATCCTCCTATTTCTGGGCATCGCCACTCTCTCACTCCTGGGTGCGGAGTCACGCCTTTATGGCTTATTTGAGTTGAGCAAGATGCTCAAGGGCCTGATGATCTTTTGGGTTGTGGCCAATCTGGTCAAAACGGAGGAGTGGACGCGGGTCGCCTTTTACACCATTTGCGTCATGGCGGGCCTCGAGATCGCCTTCGCTTCCATTCAGCACTTCCGGGGGATTTATCGACTCCCGGGGACCTTGGGCCACCCGAATAGTTTAGCTATGTACCTGAACATGCTGATTCCCATTCTCCTGGCCTATGCCCTTTGGGGCGAGACGCGAAGACGGTGGATTTTTTTTACCTTGATCGCCG
The DNA here is from genome assembly GCA_022561525.1 of Nitrospinota bacterium. GTDB lineage: Bacteria > Nitrospirota > Nitrospiria > Nitrospirales > UBA8639 > Nitronereus. The sequence continues at coordinate 495 of JADFRB010000028.1, read as the reverse complement.
GTGGGGTAACAATCGTCATTCTGACTTTTTCGCGGGGGGGATGGATCGGATTCGCGTTGGCTTGCGGCATCGTGGTGTGCATTTCTCTCATCCAAAGGCCTTCACCTCGTCTCGTGGGAGTCCTGGCTCTTTGTGGCCTCCTGATGGGGGGGCTGGTTGTTAAAGAATGGCCACACATTGCCGCCAGGTGGACCAACGCTCCCGTGGAGTCCCTCAATTCCCGGCTCAATATGAACGAGGGGGCTTACGTAATGGTCAGGCAATCGCCGTGGCTCGGAGTGGGTGTGAATAATTCAGCCGCCTGGTTTGCGCAAAAAGAAAAGGATGATGGGGGGGATCCTTTCACCAGAATAACGGGCCGGTCACGGTTCAATCTGTTGTTGGGGTCGCTCCAGGAAACGCGCACGGCGACGGTTTCGCCGTCGTGCGCGGCCTGCACCCAAACGCCGTCCACCCGGGGGTGGAACCAGCGCGGCATCACAATGATCTGTCCGG
>JADFRB010000027.1:1312-10350 GCA_022561525.1 Nitrospinota bacterium | reverse complement strand
GCATTCGTTTAAGAAACTGGGTGCATTCGTTTAAGGATTTGGCTCATTCGTTTAAGAAACGGGTTTCATGTGCTTAAGGGACTCTCAGATAGAGGCCATTGACGCTGTGGGGTTCTTGGGCGGTCTGTTCTTTTTGGGTGGATGCCACTTGGACTCCGGCTTCATGGATGTTCGCGGATAGGATCGGCCTGGCCTGACCAGGGCCATTCATCCCCATGCAAAGCAAGGGACTTTCCTGGCAGGTCTAGTAACGCGACTCAACCCTCAGATCGGGATTGCCATATCTCAAGGAATAGTGACTGTGAATTAGGAGAAGGTTTTCGTGTAGACAAAATTTTGACGTACTGATACGCCATCTTTGCCTGATTTGTCTCCAGCAGCAACTTTTTCTGTTGAACCTTGTCCCGAATCCTCCTTCTTCGATTGGGATTCAGGGGAGTCCTTGGGTTCTTGAGCTCCATTCCCCTCATTCTCATCTTGCCCCATTTTGAGCTGCCTCGCCCACATATTAGGTTGGCACACGACATTGAAATTCGGTGCGGGAACGGAATCATCAATCCGCCATAACTCCAATTCTGTGGCATAAAAACTCACATTCTCTCGGGAAACAGTATTGAGCCAATCTAAACTCCGGCGAATTTCCGAGGTAATCTCTTGCCCCACGCAAACAAACGCTTTCGCCTCCAAACCAGCGGAATACATAATCAATTTACCCAACGTATCAGAATTTATACCATTGAGGTGCCCACAAACAATCACGTAATGCCCATGCTTCGCATCTTTGGCTAACACCCCACCCGGTAATGTCTCTAATGGATTGTTCCCACCGGCGGGTTTTAGGGGCACCCCGATAGATTCGCCCAACATTTCTAAGATTTCCTCTTGCTGTAACCATGACCCAAAGCCATCGGGCTCATTCCCCCACACTTCATTCAAGTCAATTTTTCGGAGTTTTCCAACCGGTTTCGTCATAACACCCTCAGCTTCTCAAAATTGTTGGTTCCTGATCACTTTCCAAAGAGAATAGCGATCTTATCGACCGTTTAAAAAAAAAGTTAACGAATAGGAATTTTAAACAGGCTTTTTGGCCGAGCCGAAAAGTCCCAAAGAACGCGCCGGGGGGCAATCGCCTAATCAGCGGTCTCAACATGAGGGGGTTTCTGGCTGGAGGTATACTCGAAAGTAGTGTCTGAGGGGAGTTGAACAGACGCGGCGTCTCGGGTTGAAATGGTTGTTCGCACAACACCCACCTTCAACCACAAAGGAGAGACGCCACGATGAAGACGCGTCACAAAACAGAGCAAGAAGAGCGAGGAGGCCAAGACGAGCTCACGGATGTAATGCGGGCGGGAGCCCAGAAGCTCATTGCGCAAGCCTTGAACGCGGAGGTGGTGGAATTGTTAGCCACCTATGCTGACCAACAGGATGAGCAGGGACACGCGCGGGTTGTCCTCAGTGGCCATCACCCGACGCGAGAGATTCAGACAGGGATCGGGCCGGTGACGGTCCAGGTCCCGAAGGTGCGCAGTCGAGAGGGGGAGCCCGTCACCTTTCGGTCGGCCTTGGTTCCGCCCTACGTACGCAAGACGCGGAGTTTGGAAGCGGCCCTCCCCTGGCTGTATGTGAAGGGACTCTCGACCGGGGAGATGCAGGCGGCGTTGGAAGTGTGAGTTGGCCCCGAGGCGAAGAGCCTCTCCGCCAGTACCATCGCTCGGTTACAGCAGGTGTGGCGAGAAGAGTACGACACGTGGCGGCAGCGACGGCTCGAGGACGAACCGTGGATCTAGATGTGGGTGGATGGGATTTACAGTGGACTGCGGGCCGAGACTCAACGGCTCTGTGCCTTAGTCATCATTGGGATGAATGCCCAAGGGGAGAAGCAGCTCTTGGCCATCGACGACGGGGGGCGTGAGTCCACCCAGAGCTGGCGAGAACTTTTGTTGAATCTGAAAGCACGCGGGATGAATGCTCCCGCAGTAGCCATTGGCGATGGCGCGATGGGTTTTGGGGCAAGCTGTGGAGGAAATCTCTCCGACCACGCGCCAGCAGCGGTGTTGGGGGCACAAGACAAACAATGTGCTGAATGCCTTGCCGAAGAGTGGGCAGCCGAAAGCGAAACAGGCGTTGCAGGAGCTCTGGCGGGCTGAGACCAAAGCCGCTGCCGTTCGAGCCTTCGACGTCTTTCTCCCCACCTATGAAGCCAAGTATCCGAAGGCCACGGCGTGCGTAGAAAGAGATCGAGAGGAGTTCCTGACATTCTATGCGTTTCCGGCTTCGCACTGGCAGAGTCTGCGCACCACGAATCCGATTGCATCGACCTTTGGCACAATTCGCCATCGGACCAAGCGGACGAAGGGCTGCCTGACTCGAGATGGGATGTTGCACATGATGTTCAAGCTGGGACGGTGTGCCGAGAAAACCTGGCGCCGCTTCCGGGGATTCAAGGAGTTGGAAAAAATTATCAAGGGCATTCATTTTACTGATGGCATCGAGGAAACCAGGTTTGATCCGGTCGCCGCGTAATCAACAGCTCAGACACCAGATTTGACAATAGCTCCATTATCCATACTTCTATTTATACCCATATTGAATTATGGGTTTCCTCCATCCTGTCGCTCACGAGTTAGCTATTCATTTCTATCAAATTTACTAGACAACAGTTAGACAATCAGGAAGGACGGGCCGTAGCCCAAAGCGTAGGCAGGAGTCCTGACCCATAAGCTATAACAACCTCTCAATTGCTGGGGGGTGTGTACAAAACTTACTACTTATAAAATTAGCTTTATACTAGATAAATAAATGAGAAGCGTACACATACCCCAAATTTTGAGAAGTTCCAGTGAGAGGTGAATAAACAACAAAAGCCCCACCGCCGAAACGATGAGGCTCTCTGGTTGTGTGACTCAAATAACGAGCTTTGCTGACCGATATATTCCCCCCAAAAAGGCCCTTAAATTCCTATTCACCCCACCTTGAGTTTAAAACCGGCAGTTTTAAAGATCATGTGAATCAATAACGACTTAAAAAATGGCATGAAATGACCGGGCGTGGTTACCAATACCGCAAACTTTGGCGCATTCGTTGATAATGGCCTGCATCAAGATGGCTTCATCAATATCTCAGAACTATCAGGCGAGTTTGTTGACGATCCGCATACGGTGACCAAAACAGGTGAGATAGTGCAGGAAAGTCATGGACATTGATGTGGCCGTGTAAGCGTATTGCCCTCTCACCTAAGAAGCGATCCAGGTCTCACAAGCATCGCCACTAGGCAGAAGGCTGATGTGTGAGTCTGGCCTTCAGAATTTTCTCAGTAGGAATTCGAACTAAATCACGCACGAGACCAATTTTCGACGCCGTATAGATCCACCACTTCGTTGGATCCCACTGGTACCAATAAACCCCGTTACGATAATCCATCGGAAAGCGGTGATGATAACTATGATACCCCTCTCCATTTGTCATCACCGCGGCGAAAAAGTTATCTTTGGCAGTGATCTTCGCATCATAATTGGCAGTCCCAAGCGTATGCGCAAGTGAATTGATAAAGAACGTGAGTTGATACACGACAAAAAGCCTGGCCACCACTGCAAAAAGCAAGGCCCCCAGCGCTTGGCCTCCCATCGCGCCAATCACAACAGGTGTGACCGCTCCGGCTAGAATCGCCCAAGCCTGAAAGTGGTTGTGTTGATGCATGAGCAACGATAACTTACATAGGTCTTTTACATTGCCGTAATCCACGGGGTTCTTCCAGAAGAGAATCCACCCGACGTGTGCATGAAAGAACCCTTTCTTAATATTATAAGGATCTCGATCTGTATCGGTATAACGGTGGTGGGTCCGATGGAGCGATGACCACTTAAGCGCCGACTGCTGGAATGTGGCCGCGCCAAAGAATAGCATCAGGAAATGATAAACCGGATGGGCTTTATAGGTCGTATGCGCATAAAGCCGGTGGTAACCCGCTGTAATCGCCATGCCTGTCGGGAAGATGAAGCTAAGCGTCAGGACTCCTAAAAATAGAGAGAGTCCTTCTTTATATAGATAAATAGGACATCCCACCAGTGTAACGAGGGTCAGGGTGACGAAAAAGGCCACACTGCCCCATCGGGTCTTTCGTTTGGCAATTCCGGCGTTGTGGATTGTTGTCTCCTGCATATAGATAGAGCACTTCCCCTTTCAATAGGTGTATTTTGGAAAGGACTACTTTATACCTTTCAGGATACCTTATCACGAGTTTTTAATCCTATTCAAAAAGGACTTCTGTTTGGGTCACGGTTTCACTCTCAGTTCGGTCCCGGTTTTGGTCCCAATTCCAGATCTACCTCAATCTCAATTCGTCAGAACCAAAACGCTTGTTTGGCTAGTAGTAAGGAAAAATCCTGGCAAATTGTGAAGTGGGGTTAAAAGTATGGGGCAACTTTGGGGGCAACAGTGAAACTGTCCTATGAAAACATCTTTTAACATCCAATAGTTAACAGACTTTTTGGTAGTCGCCACCCCATAACAAAGCCCTTGGACTCTGACCAGTCCCAGGGCTTTGTGTTGAGGCTTCCCAAATATCTTTTTGGGAATTGTTAATTTAATAGATATTCAAGTTCGCCGTTCCACTTTGCCATCAGGAGCAGGACCGAATACCGCAACCTCCTTTCGCTTTTGCTATAACACTTCGTGTTTCCGCGAAAGCGGGCCAGAAAGTGGCGGAACACGCTATTGTAGCCTTCGACGGTGAAGGTTTCCGCTTTCGACTGGATGTGGTACTCCGGGGGCACAAAGTGCTCATACGGTTCCCAGTAGTCTGTCATGACTTGGGCAATCAGCGGACTCTTCATGGCATCCCACAATTGTTCCCCAGTTACGACCCCTCGGGTGTCAGTGACAACATGGAGGAAGCGTTTCCCAAGTCGATCAACAGCAATCCAGCTCCAGCAATAGTTTTTTTATGCCCCACAGAGCTATGCAGCTCATCGAGTTCGACGATCTGGGCGGAGGGGCGCTTGATCTGAGCCACCTCTTTCCCCAAGGCGTGGATCCATTGGTAGATCGCCACATGACTAAACCCTAAAATCCGACCAATCGACCGAAAGCCCAGGCCTTCCAAGTACAGAGTCACGGCCAGGCGGCGTTGGGCTGAGGTGGAAGTATCAGACTTGTGGGAAACCGTATACAGATACTGGCATTCTTTGCACGTGTCGCGCTGGCGGTCGATAAGGATTCCACTTTTGACTCGGGCAGCACTGGACCATCGCGGACAATTCAACATAGGCACCTCCCCCAAAAATAAGGAAGAGGACGTACCATATATCTATCAAATTAACGATACCTCATTATTATTGGCTCTTGACACGTTCTTCAACATTCATGTGTCTGGTCAAATATTGCCGGGCAACCCGTTCAGCCCTTGGATCGAACAGGGTCCAAGGGCTTCTATATTGAATAGACCTGAGCCAAAACCTTCAGAAATTAAGACGATTCACCGATAAAGATAATAGAGGGGGAGTTTTGGAGGCCTTTAGAATAGGAGGGCATCTCCATGAAAACGAAATCCCTTTTCTCCAACATGGTCATGACGATAGGGGGCGCAGTCGCGCTACTCACTTTTCTCCCCTCCGATTCCTGGGCTTGCCACGATTATCCCAACCCCATCGCATTCCAACATCCTCTCTCAAATGAATCAGATCTACTCCCCAATGGCATGATGGCCATTGTGTATCAGCCTGAACAAGGCGAACAGATGATTCATGTCACGGTCCATCGCATTCATATGATCATGGCCGGACATCACCCATACCTACCGGAACGACAAGACCCAAAATATATTGTGTTGCAAACCGACGGCACGATCAGCTCCATGACCTACGTCATCATTGCGAATGCCTTGTATTATGGAACTGGACGGGACTCGCTTGGATTCCCCACCAAAACCTGGATCGACTCGAATGAAGACGGGCTCAATGGAAACGAGCGAGCCACTTTTCAAACGGCAAAACTCCAAGAAAAATTGGCCTCAGTCCGCTAAAACGTTTCGGACTCGGAATCTTCTTTAGTGGGAGTGCCGAATAATTCAATAAAATTATCTTGGTTTGGGACGACTGACTCACATTTTTATTTGTCTGAAGAAAAGGGGCTGTTCAAAAAGGCCCGTCCAGCAAGGCCGCAGGGGCTTTGACGCGCGGAGCGTACGGTAGTACGTGAGCACGACAAAGACCCGAGAACGCCGCTGGCGGACTTTTTCAACAGCCCCTTAATCAAATACCAACGTGCACTTCTCTCGTAAATGGTGAGGGTGGATAGGCTTAACCATATAATCGGTTGCGCCTTCTTCTACGGCTCGGACCAACCCCATTACATTTTCATGGATAGATAACGCAATGATCGGAACCGTGGGATGTAATTTTCGAAGATGTTTCAGCATCGACACCCCATCATTGCCCGACATTTCCAGATCTAAAAGAATCCCTTTGATACATGAGGCCTTGAAGAAGTCGTTTCGTTGAAGGCCTTCCCGGCACGTGACCACATCAAATTCCATCTGTCTGAGATACTCTGTGACGGATATTAGAAGGTCCTGATTTTCACTGACCATCAGAATCCCTTTCCCATTCATATCCCGCTCCTTATGGGAATGTTGAAAAAAGCCGCCAGCGGTGTTCTCGCCATTTTGCCGTGCTCACGTACTCCATGTACGCTCCGCTCGTCAAAATGGCTGCGGCCTTGCTGGATAGACCCTTCGGAAAGACTCAGGGCATGCTTTTTTGAACATTCCCTCCAGCTAATGGAGGTTGTCTCATTGGGCATGTATTTGCCATGGGAGTGAAATATTCAACAGTCCCCTTTTCTAAACAAATCCGGCATAGCGAATTCGCCCTTCCCAAGGTCGGGCGTACCCTCAAAAGATAAACGCACGAAGGAGTATTTGGCTGACAGGGAAAGTTAAATTTATTGCTTAAGGCTAGTGTCGGGAGGAAAGGGGCTTTTCAAAAAGCATGCCCCCGCGGAGACAGGGGAATTCCCCCTTTGGAAAAGGGGGTGAGGGGGATTTTCAATTCCATTGGTCCTCTGCATACCCCGATGGCTTGGGAGAGGATGAGTTAACCCTCCATCATCTCGAGCCGGATATCAAATTCATGGTCACACGACACGCAACGAATGCAGTCGGACTCGACCATGGGCTCATCATCTCGAATGCCCATCCCGCCACAATCCGGACACCAGTGAAGCGCCTCGTCTTTGGGATTTTCAAACCGCCTGCCCCGTAAAATAAATAGGCTCGCCCTCTAGCAGCCAAGGCTGGCCCGCCTTGTCCACAACAGGAAGTGAAATATAAGGGTGGTTGGCATAGTCCTGGAGCTCTTCATAAATCGCAAGCCCGTCCTCAATGAACTTCCCGGTCTTCGCCTCATAGATAGCGAAAACTTTCACGATCACTTTCGTCGGCCCCATGTGACACTCCTTGTTTAAAGGGTAGTCCCATCTGACAGGGGATGTAGTTTCCCAAATATGCCACAACGTGCCGATCCAGAAGCAAGAGATTTGTGCATCAGGTTTTTGGAAGCCTATAATTCCCTCCAAGGGAGAATCTCTACCGCCCTTGCCCCTCCTTACAATGGAGGGAAAAATTTTGGTATTGAGATTTTTATAAAGGAGGGCATTTATGGGACTCGCTGATAATCAATGTGTGCCATGTCGAGGTGGTGTGCCGTCGGTTGAACCGGCGAAGGCGCAGGAATTACTTGGGCAGTTGGAACAAGGGTGGGCGTTGAATGCTCAAGGCCATCTGGAACGGGAGTATTTGTTCAAGAATTTTGCTGAGGCTCTCGAATTTGTGAACAAAGTCGGGGCGATTGCGGAAGACCAAGGCCATCATCCTGATCTGTTTTTGGCATGGGGCAAGTGCAAGGTGGAAATTTGGACGCATAAGATTCAAGGCCTGACCGAAAGCGATTTCTTTTTCGCGGCAAAAGCGGATCGGGTGTTCTCCAGTAATGGCTGATTGATTCATCACGATTGATCCGTCTTCTCAAGCCAAGTGCAGGAATGGCGGGCTCGGTATTTTTCAGAAAATCATCCGTTCTATGCCAAGGCCCTGAGTTATGTGACCGTATATAATTGCCGGACCGACAAACTGACGAGCGAACGGTTTGACTGGCCATTTGCGTTCATTATCGAATGATGCAATGAAACTCCCAAAACGTTAGACCAAATCCGTCGGGCTCCCGCCGAATCGCCTTTCCACCCGGATTCGGCCCTGTCCATTGAGACCGCTGTCTCAACCCTTGTTGCTAAACATCTCTTGGTTGAAGACAAAGGTCGCTACTTTACGTTGCCTCTGCAGGTGAATCCGAATCTTTAACCACTTTTCCTCTTAGCCTCCTCCCTTCCCCACCAATCTAGATTTTTCAAAGCACAGCGGGTATACCTAAAACTATTCAAACTTCTCGCATTACCCTTCGGCAAAAAAAAAGGACGACCAATGCCTTTTACGTTAGATTCCGTGGTTCCTTGGGGAAGATCATTTGATGAATATACAAGAATGTTTGTCCTATCGGACGAGGATTTGAAACAGCGTATTCTGGGCTGTAGTGACGGACCTGCCAGCTTTAATTGTATTCTCACTGCGCAGGGTGGGAATGTCGTTTCCATAGACCCCCTCTATGGTTATTCAGAGGAAGAGATTCGAAAACGAATTGAAGACACCTCCCAGGAGGTTCTAGAGCAGACTCAAAAACATGGCGAAGATTTTGTATGGGATAGGATCCCCTCTGTTGAAGCTTTAGGTCGTACACGCATGGCGGCGATGGAGTTGTTTTTGTCGGACTATCAATCTGGGCTTCAGGAGAAGCGATATGTGGAAGGAAGCCTGCCCAACCTCCCATTCAAGAATCACGAATTTGCCTTAGCCCTCTGCTCCCATTTTCTTTTTCTGTACAGTGCCACTTTGTCACAGGACTTCCATCTGCAATCCATCCATGAACTTTGTCGAGTTGCCAAAGAGGTACGAATTTTTCCTTTACTGGAATTCGGAGCCCAACTGTCGA
>JADFRB010000027.1:0-1302 GCA_022561525.1 Nitrospinota bacterium | reverse complement strand
TTTTCATGAACATTTTCAACATCCACTTCTGGCCAATCCGGTGCGACCCTCCAGGGTTTCTCAACTAGACTTTTTCCCGTAAGTAGCGTACACCAGTGTCTATGATGTTCCATTCCGATGTGTCTTGAGGATTGACTCAAGGATGAGGCATTTCCTTCAACTGACCCTTTTTTCCCTTTTGACTTGCCTTCTTACCACCCCGTTGAACTCTTGGGCCGATAACCATCTGACATATCAAAACCGAGGGTCCTACTACGAAGGGATCAAACCTAAACCTGTCTCTGGCTACGACATTGAACTCATTTCGGTTCTTGCCGACTATCGTGAATCGACGACCTCGTTCCCCGAGGAACTCAAGATTCAGTTTTATCTTCCTGAGGACACGGATGTCCATATCACCGTACGGGAATTGGACTATCGACAGTTTTATTGGCTGGACAAGGTGGCGCATGCGGCATCATGGTCGAAGGGGTTTGGCAATACCTTTACGTGGTCAACGGGTCCTGTCCTTCAAGACCTTGATGACAGCATGAATATGTATGACTTGGGTGTGCTCACGCGCCTTGGGCAATCTACACCTGCGAGTATCGAGCACATTGCCCCGGCGATTTTTTACGATACATCCCCACCAGCGACCGTGGCTGGGTATTGGTTTACTCTCAAACCCAATGGTCGTGCCCTGGTGAAGTGTGCGGTCTATCCCAAAGAAGCGGATGAGGCGATCTGGTCTCGCACCTTTCGCCGAAAACCAGCCGGACAGCCGTTCTCCGTGAAATGGGATGCTTCTCAAGCTCCGGAAGGTTCCTATTTTTTTCTGGTGACAGGCTACTTCCTGGATAGCAATCAACCTATTAATCAAACCATCCATTTTTATCACCAGCCCTCGGTGAAGTGAGAGACAAAGAACAAACAGAAAAACGGCTTTCCTCCAAGAGCCGGTTGGCACGATGGATGACCTCGGGAAGTGTCGTCATTGGCGGGGTGCTTGTCATTGCGCTGGCCCTGATGTATTGGCTTGTCCCAACGCGTATTTCCCTAGAAGCCGCCGTGAGTCGTGTAGAAATGACGTTGGGCACTTTTCCAACCCAACAAATTTTGAATTCCCTTGAAATCGAGACGATTTCGTTCGGGCAGTTTTCCAAGATTGAGCTCCATCCTTCCTCGTTACACGTCGCGGACCCCAACCAATATCATATGAAGACCGATTCCTTTCCCCCCACAGCCTGGCAACCGCTCACGATGTTTGGATATGTGCGGATTTCACCCAAAACGCAGGGAAATTTGGTCACGATTCAGCCTGAG
>JADFRB010000387.1 GCA_022561525.1 Nitrospinota bacterium | reverse complement strand
AAGAACCGGCCGGTAATTTTGGGGGATTCCAATTTTATTGGAGGTCAGTTTAGGCTCGATGTTTTGACGTTGCCATGCCATGGTGTGTTCTTGACAGTCGAACCTAAGTGTGCGAAGTTTAAGTGTTTTGCTCTAGATTTCCTGGCAATTCCCACCTGAATGAAATTCCGAAAAGGGGTACTGTGTATGTCTTTCCTAAATAAGATCGAAAGCCCTGCTGATCTTAAAAAACTGACTCTTGAAGAATTGCCGCAGCTTTGCGAAGAAATTCGCCAGCAGATTATTCCGGTGATTGCCAATGTCGGAGGACACCTCGCGTCCAATCTTGGCGTGGTTGAGTTGACGGTGGCCCTGCATTATTTGCTGAATACGCCCGAGGATCTCATTGTCTGGGATACCAGCAATCAAACCTATACCCACAAGCTGTTGACCGGTCGTCGTGAACAGTTTCATACCATTCGCCAGTTCGGCGGGATGAGTGGGTTCTGTAAACGCGAAGAGAGTTCATATGATACTTTTAACGCGGGCCATGCTGGAACTGGTGTGTCTGCTGCCGTTGGGTTTATGGAAGCCCGTGAGCAAAAAGGCCAGTCGCATAAGGTCGTGTGTGTGGTTGGGGATGGGGCGCTGACTTCGGGGTTGACGCTGGAAGGGATGCAGCAAGCGGGAGATTTGCAGAAAGACCTCGTGGTAATTCTCAATGACAATCAAATGTCGATTTCCAAAAATGTTGGAGCAATCTCCGCGTATCTCAATCGAACAATCACTGGAGAATTTTATTCCAAACTCAAAAAAGAGACCTCACAGATCTTGGGCTCCATTCCTAAAATAGGGGAGCCGGTCAAGAAACTGGCCATCCGTGCGGAAGAGTTGGCTAAGGGCTTGGTCTTGCCAGGACTGTTTTTTGAGGAATTAGGGTTTCGCTATGTTGGTCCCCTGGACGGCCACAATTTTGAGCACCTCTTGCCAATGTTGGAAAATGTCCTCAAGCTCAAAGGCCCAACTCTGTTGCATCTTGTGACCCAAAAAGGGCTGGGTTACGAACCGGCCATGAAGAATCCTGTGTGGTTTCATGCCTGTTCGCCATTTGATATTCAGACAGGACAGCCAAGGAAGAAGTCTTCCAAGCCCTCCTATAGTTCCGTGGCTATGGGGACCTTAGTGAAGTTGGCTACAGCGGATAAACGGATTGTGGCCATTACTGCGGCCATGTGTGAAGGCACCGGTTTGAGTGCTTTCGAAAAAGCCTTTCCTGATCGGTTGTATGACGTAGGCATTGCGGAGCAACATGCCGTGACTTTTGCCGCTGCATTAGCAGCCCAGGGAATGCGTCCAGTCATCCCGATTTATTCGACCTTTCTCCAAAGGGCGTATGATCAAATAGTTCATGATGTGGCCACACAAAACCTTCCCGTGACGTTTTGTATTGATCGTGGTGGGTTGGTGGCAGAAGATGGCACCACACATCATGGTGCATTTGATTTTGCGTATCTTCGACATGTGCCCAACATGACGATTATGGCGCCAAAGGATGAAAATGAATTGCAGCATATGATGAAAACGTGTTTGACGACCAACGGGCCGACCGCGGTTCGTTACTCCCGAGGGTCGGTGGTGGGGGTGCCCATGGACCCGGAGCCTGAATCCTTGCCATTGGGAAAAGGCGAATTGTTGGAATCGGGTCACGATATTGCCCTTGTGGCGATTGGGGTCACCGTCCATAAAGCCGTCGAGGCCGCGAAACGATTAGAACAGGAAGGCATTTCCGCGGCGGTCATTAATGCTCGGTTTGTGAAACCGTTGGATGGCGAGCTCATCCGGGAGGTTTCACAACAGGTCAAATGTTTGTTAACGATTGAAGAGTCTGCACGAATGGGCGGATTCGGCTCAGCAGTTCTGGAGTTTCTCTCCGATGAAGGGATTATCAATTTACCAACCAAATGCCTTGGTCTGCCGGATTGGTTTATAGAGCAGGGACCACAGGATTTACTCCGGGAAAAATACGGGATAACTGCTGATGGTATTTACCAACAGGCCAAACAATTGCTCGACAAGGTCTCGACCC